>NZ_JBFHGC010000070.1:0-7480 GCF_041583315.1 Ilyobacter sp.
AAGCTTACGACGATGTGATGGGTACCATTCGTTTTGGTGATGTCTATAAACTTATAGATGAAAAATTGGAATTGGAGGACGGAATATTAAGAAGGGTTATTTCTAAATAAATTCTGGAATTTATACAGAGTGAGGGGGCGAAAATGATAGAGGAAGTTTCTAGAAAATACGTGAAGGCAAAGAAAGAACATAAATGTATGTGGTGCTTTGGAGTCATACCAAAAGGCGAGATATATACAAAAGCTACAATAAAAGATGACGAAGGTTTGTATACTTGGAAAAATCATTTAAAATGTGAAAAATTAGCAGATGATTTGAGTATGTTTGATAATCTTTGGAGTGACGGACTAGGTTCGGATGAATTTATGGAAAATGTACAAGAATTTTTAAATATAAATCTTGATGAAGATGACGAGGATTTAACTTTATTTGGAGAGGAAGCTGTCGATAAGGTTATATCTATGTTTTCAGAAGGAATAAAGTCTATATAAATTTAAAACTTTATATAAATAGAGGAGGATAAAATGAAAGTAATAAATAAAAGGGTTGAAAACCATGAAATAAATCAAAATTTAAGACTAATAGAAAATTATTTAGAGGGTGTTCAATATGAAGAAAGCATTAATATATCTAAGAGTTTCAGACGAGATGCAGGAGTTGAAAGACAGTCTAAATAAACAAGAAGAACAGGCGATCAATTATTGTAACTTTAAAAATTATACTATATACAAGGTAATAAAGGAAGTAGGTTCTGGAAGAAGAAGGGACCAAAGAGAAGGGTTTATAGAACTTGAAAAAGAGATCGCAAGGAACACGTTTGATGTCCTTATCTTCTATGAGCTTTCCAGATTAGCAAGAAATCAATATCTACTACACAACTTAATACATAATCTAAAAATAAATAGAATAAGCTTCGAATCGATAACAGAAAGTTATTTAAACAGTGATAGCCCGACATCAAAGATGATGCTGGGCTTCCTAGCCAGTATGGCTGAAATCGAATCTGATATGATCTCTAAAAGAGTTAGAAACCGTATGAAACATTATGCTAGTGAAGGATACTGGATGTTTCAACCACCCCGGGGTTACAAGTTAGAAGAAAAAATACTTAGAATCCATGATGAGGAAGCTGAGGTGGTAAGAGATATCTTTAGGGAGTTTATTGCGGGAGCTTCCATAAAGAAACTTAAAGCCGCCTATAATCTTAGTGATCCAGGTATTAAAAACCTTCTTTCCAATGTGGCGTATATAGGGAAGACGAAATTCGGTTTTGCTGGCAGGGATAATAATACAGGTAAGAGAGTTAATAATCTTCCAGGAGAAGTATTTGAAGGTAAGCATGAATCTATCATAGACGAGAAGACTTTTAATATGGCTCAAAACATTCTTAACAATAAAAAAAGAAAATACAAAAGCTATATAGTAGATAATAAATTTCTTCTTACCGGACTTATTAAACATAACTGTGGTTATAGTGCTAACGGAAAAAGGCAAAAGAGTGGTTATACGCTATATAGGTGCAGAGACTGTGAAAAATCAATTCCTGCTAAACTGGTAGAAGAAGTAGTAGTAGAGGAATTTAAAAATTATTGTAAAGGACTTAAATATTTTAAAAATAAAAGAATTTCTAAGAAGAAAAATAAATCTTTAAATAAATTATCCACATTGAAATTTAAAAGAAGTAGGATAGTAGAATCCTATATGGATGGGAATATTAATAGAGAGTATTATTTAAAGCTAATTGATGAAATAGACGTAGAGATTGATACCATTAAAAATTCAATAGGAGAAAAAGAAAATAATGTCCCTAAAATTTTCAGCGATAACTATGACCTCCTTCTACAAATGGTTAATACTTTTGATAATAAAACTATAGTAGAAAAAAATAAAATTTTAAAATTGTTTATTGAAGCTATTATTTACAAAGACAAAGAAAGCGAGTTAGAGATAATTTATAAAATATAATCTTTTGCCTTATTTAAATAGTAGGACAACCTGCTATTAGAATAGGGCAAATGACAGTCGGTGGAAGAAAGTAAATAAAAACTAAAAAAATCTATAATAAGGTAGAATTCTCCAATTCGGCTTTATTACTTAAGGAGTATTATGAAAAAAGAAATTAAAAGTAATATTGAAAAATTACTAATTAGAGAATCCCAACTTGAAAATCCTGAGGTACAAGATTTAATTGCAGCTGGAGCTGAGGTAGAAATCATATCTGAAGAAAAATGGTCTGAAATGATTCTGAAGGCAAATGTTCTTATGGAAGAAGAAGAGAAAAAAGAATATAAAAACTAATTTTTTTAAATATTGGAGGGGTAGAATTGAACTATAATTTTAAAGGGTTTTTAATGTTGATGCTTGGAAAAACTAGTAGGTTAAAAAGTATGAAAAACTATGAAAATGAAAATTCTGTTTCATTAGATTTTTATGATGATATTAAGTTACATCTTGAAAAAATTGGAATTGATATCGACGATGACAGATATAATAATGCCTATGATTTTATAGAAAAAGAATATATCGATTATTTGAAAAATCTGTAGTAAAGAAATAAAAGCTATTTGGGATAGAGATCTATCTGAATGTTAAGGTTTTGTTATGGTTAATAAAAATGACTGGACAATTTATAAAATAAAAAAGGAATTTTATAATAATCTTGAAGAAGATACTAATGTAAATTTTTTCTCTTCATAACTACGAGGGCGCTCTAAAAAGGGTGCTCTCGTCTCCAATATCTGAATAAGGAGGTCGTGATATGCAAGTAAGACTTAAAGAAATTTTAGAACACAAAGAAAAATCAGTTTATTGGCTGGCTACTGAATGCGAAGTCACTTATAAAACTATGTTTAATTTAGTTAATAATAGAACAATTTCAGTTAAATTTTTTATAATAGAAAACATTTGTAAGGCACTTGATGTAAAACCAAATGATATATTTGATTTTACAAATTCATAAAATAATTATTAAATTGCAGTGTAAAATATGATTTGTTCTTTCATGAATATTTATATAAAGTGGGCCGTTCTTTTTTTAATGGCCCACTTCCTTAAGATTAACTTTTTTTAAAAATATCTCTGAATATACCAGATATAGAATGCCCTCTAAGACTTACCTTGAATGTAACTAGCTTAGTCTTATATTTAAGAGGGTTAAAACTTAACTGAAATCCCCGTTTTTTCAGGCTTATTCCTTCAAACCCAAATCTAGTTTAACTTTTTTTAATTCATTTTTAATTGTCTCATTATTTATCAAGTTTACATCGCCATTAACATCACTTTCTAGAAGGCCTCTTTCGAAAGCTTTTAACCTCTCTGCTATAAGTTTAGCAAGAGATGGCGGAATGGTCTCAGCAGCCTTCCTACCTAATGCTAAAAATTTTGGAACAGGTAATATCCATCCAATCAAAAATACTGCCAATGGCCAGAGCAGTGCAGCGTTTCCATTAAAAAAATCTAATATTTTTTCCATTTTACCCTCCTACTTTAAATAAGCGTTAATCATAGCACCCATGAACCCACTCACTAATACAGTTATTATAGTACTCGTGAGCTGTTCCCAATACCTTCCAGGCTTTTCTTTTAACTCCTCCACATCTTCTACAACTTTACTTAATTTTTTATTAAGTTCAGTGTGTTTCTCAGCTATAACAGCAATGTTTTTGTTCATTTCCATGAGGACTTCTTGATTTTTTTGAACTTCATCAATACGATGGTGTGCAGATCTCGCTGATGCTTCTACTAAAGATATCCTCTGTTCATGACTAAGCTGCAACTCTTTGCACCTTCCTTCCACTTAAGTACCACCTCCGATGTTAGATATCTTCCCCTGCTTTCCACCTATCATAAAGTGATAAAGCCCATTCACGGTTTTTCATATATTCATCTCTAGTTGCTGCCCCAGCATAAGAATTATAATATTTCTTGTAATATTCCCACAAACCTTCTGTTGTGCTAGGGATAGGACAAGGCACAACTTTATACCTTATACGACTTGCAATGACACATAGGAGAGCTGAGGTCTCTAATTCTCTGTGGTGAAGCTTGTCAAAATGGATATCATATCTTCTTTTACAGAATTCTATCCACTTACTCCCTCTTCTCAGAATATCTGTTATTCCTATCGGATCTATTTGCATTATACCAGTGCCATAACGATAATTAGTTCTATCAATCAAGGTCCCTAATTTCGTTTCTTGTGCTGCTGTACAAATCATAAGCTCTTTTGTAGCATCTACGTTCTCATTCACGCTTTTCATAGCTTCGCAGACATCCTCTATCATTTCAAATAACTGTGAAATTCTTGTAATCCCATAATATGTTTTCATTGGATCATCCCCTGAAAATAATAATGTGTCCATCCGAGTAATGTCACAGCTCTATAAAATAATTTTGCTGTTTTTTTATCCACGCCCCATATCCTCATTGCTCTATAAAACCTTCTATTAGCCTTTCTGAAACCGATTTTTTCTTTAAACCACCAATCATGAAGGACTGAAGGTGTTGTATACTTTTCACCAACAGAAGGAAATAACCACTTGGCCCACCATGGACTTGAGGCTCCATCAGTCTTGAAAGTTTTAGTGACGGTCGTATCCTTATGGGTAAAATCTTCTGTGACTTCCCATAAATTTTTACCTATCTTTTTTAATTTTATTTCTTCCATACACGTTACCATATTTGGTCTGTATTAAAATCCAAAAGACCTGATTCATCTAGATTATATACAGCTAATTTTAACTCTGCTTCCCTAAAAAATTGCGAACTTCTAAATGCACCTATTGCTCGATATATTGTATTTATTCTTGCTGGATCAGTTATTGGATTCTCTATTTCTCCGCTTGAGAAGGCCCAGAATGTGCTACCGTCCTCTTCTAATTCATCTTTACATGCACGAGCATCTGCAAGATCCTGAGTTCTGCCTTTTATGATTTTGGTTTCTTCAAATTTAGTTCCTATTTTAAGCATAGTATCTCTTTTATCTGCAAGAGAATTGATTAAGAATTCTTTCCATTCAATTTCATTTTCTTCAGTTAAAATGTAAGTTTGATGATTTGCATCCCAAGTGTGATAACTAGAAGGTTTGTCAATATTTGCTATTTCTCCATTCTGGTATATTTCACCTTCTCCCAAAGAAATTACTCCATATTCAAATTTCTCAGCCGTATTCATCTCTCTGACTATTCCATCGTCCACAGTTGGATAACTCAGTGCATTCCCGTAGTAGACAAAGTGAGCTTCAGAATCATATTCAGGCAGATCACCCCATAGAGGGAACATTTTCTTATAATCTCCACCATATATGTTTTGGAATTCCTCTTCAGTATAAGAACAGTCTCTTATTTTTTTTGCATATCCATTCTCGTCTTTTTCTATTTTGCTATACATAATATGATTTTTTTTACTCATTTTTACCTCCTGTTTTGATTTTTTAAGTTCGTATAAATTTTAGAATTTATTTGATTAGTATTATATTTTTTAACGTGTCATTTGCAAAAGTACCACCAAACGAAACATATGTAAACGTCAAAGTTTTTTCTGAATCATCGTAAATAACATTGAACCCCTCTTGATAACCCCCGTTAGAACCGTACGTGTCCGTAAAATGACAATTTCCGAACTCTCTTAAATATGCAAAAGATACACAATGTTCCGTAAAAATACCTGCATTACTGATAGACCGTTGAAATTCTAAAAAATTCCAATCTTCCGCATCTACGTCACTGTACTGAACTGAAGTTGCGACCGTTTGTGTACCACTCAAAAGCACTCTTGTTGTTTTGCATAAATTCTCTAATTTCTTGGCATTTTGCCACACGGAGATTTCCTCAAAATTCGATGTTGGATTTGCTACCGCTGCAGATCCAGATGTATTTATACAGATATACATCTTCCCGGTAACACTGTCCAACCTCTCGTCAAGATAGTTGCTCGTATTATCCTGCATAGTGAGAAGATCTGCCGTGTCATTGTGCCTTGTTATGTTTGCTATATCCTTTGACTTTCTAATTAGTGAAGCCAATTCAAGATTTGTTATATTATCAAAATCTATTGAATCAGGTCCAGTCCAGGAACCGCTTGCTGTTTTATTTGCCCTGTAATATTGAAGAGTATTATTAGAAAAATACACCTTATCCTCTATAATATCCGTTACTTCCTCTATAACTCCTCCGTAATTGTTTCCGAAGATATAGTTATGATTAGCAGAAAGTCCATTGTCGTCTACAGTCATCGTATGATCCGCTGCCTTCACCTTATCGTTAAGGTCGTACATAGTTGCATACACCTGACTCGGATCAAGAATGGTTTCTGTTGTTGCGTTCGATATTACTGCTAGGATATCTCTTACCCTTTCTACAAGATTTCCTCCGCCTTCTGCTGGGAGTTCCTCTCCGTCTCCGTCATTCACATAACAGAATAAAGTTTCAGCTATCTGATCAGTTTGAGCATACACCCCTACTTCCCTAATCCATTGGGATGTTTCTAGACCTTCGTTAGAATACACACCCCTCACTCTTACTGTACTCCCTGACTTTGATACAGAATTGATTCCTACATCCTGCCATAGGCTTTTTATTGCTGTGAAAGTCTTGGGGTCATCTTCAGCTAATAATTCTCCATCGCCTATTTTTATAGTTACAAATTGCAGTGGCACTCCTCTGCTGACAGCATCAGCAAGTAGAGCAATACCTGCATTTGTTATGATTGAACCATTTGTACTTAACATATTTCCTCCTTACTCTGCTGCAGGCATTGACACTATCCTGCCTGATGAATGAGATCCGACTGTATATTCAAGGTTTAATTGATCTGTAGTAGAAACTGTAAACCCAGTTATATGGTCTCTTGCTCCTTTGTAGTGGTTTGCCATCTCGTATATTCTGTCTACCTCTTCAGGTGTAGGCACGGAATTATCTACAATAAGTTTAAATGTAAATGGATCCACTCCGTATTGGAACCATTTAAGTATTTCTATCCCTCCAAAGACATCGTCCAGTGCATCCTGTAGTGATGCCTCGGTACCTTTTCCCAAATGAGATATATAAGAGTTTGAAACCATCGCTGCCTTCTTTGATTTTATAAGCTGTTCATCGTAGAAATCCACATGCCACGAGATCGCAAGCTCGTCTAAAAGATCCTCATCCATGTTTTCAAAATCCTTATACATGAAAAGCTGCGGAATTTTAGGTAATATTTTTTCTTTCACCTGATTCTCAAAGATTTTAGTCATAGATTTTATGTTATCGTACTGCCTGAGGTGTTCAGGTAGTAGAGATGTAAAATCAAGATCTGCTATCTTAGTCATTCTCTACACCCCCGTATGTCAGTGTAAAACTTGTATCTTGAGCCACCTGGTAATCAAGGACCTCTATAAATTCTGGTGTAGTTATTATAAGCCTCTTTGCACCTGCGTTCTTACACAGTGTTATTAACTCCTGCGGGTCTATATCTCTCCCCAGCGCCTCTTTCTGCCAGCCCC
>NZ_JBFHGC010000071.1:0-7466 GCF_041583315.1 Ilyobacter sp.
AGTATGTAATCTTCAGATATAGAGGAGATGATTATCCAACGGTATTTTGAAGAGATTCCTTTTTTATTGTTTTTTCTCTTAGCCACAGAAGATAAAACATACTCATCCTCTGTAGGGTCTATTTTTATATAGGTATACAGGGTATTATCAATAAGGAGCTGTCCGATTATATTTTTCTCTATTCCATTCCATAATTCAGGGTGTTCATTTTTCAAGTTGACGGATTTTTTTTCGTCAAACATAAAACCCCACTCTTTTTCTGTGTCTTCATGCATCAGGTAATATGAGCTGTTGTTTGTTATAAAATAAGATTTTCCTTTTTCAGGGTCAGAGCTATTTTTAATGTCATCCAGAATATTTTTACCGAGGTAGTTTACGATAACTAACCCTTTATTTTTACCAGTTTCGTCAAAGACCGGAGTTGCAAATCTAAGAATGGGCTTATAGGGAACCTCTATACTTTTATTCTCAATATTGAGATCGAAATACGACATGAAAATCTCGCCTTTGTTTAACTTCATAGTATTCGTAAAATAGTACCGGTCTTTTTTATTTTGAAGGTCGTCTTTTTCAACAATAACAGGGTATCCATCTCTGTAATTTACTCTGATTATTTCCATGCCTGTTTCATCGATATAACGTATCTGGTCATAGATTTTTTTATATTTTATAAACTTCAGATACTCATCAGCAGCCTCACCAAAATCAGCTGTGGGATTTTCTAAGCTGCTATGTAGATAGGAGCTTTGTGAGAGGTATAAAAGGTCTGAAGTTACTCCTGAAAGATCGTTTAGTATAATGTCGTGCATGGATTCTGTAGATATTTTTTCAGAAATTTTGATTTGATCCAGTTCATTTTTTATACCGGACATTCTCATGACCATAAAAAAAATAAGAGTTAGGATAAAAAATGGAGAAAAAATATAGAGGAAGTATTTTAACTTGATATGTCTGTTTTGGGATTGACTCATAAAAAAACTCCTTTTCAATTGAAATTTGGTTGTTTTTATTGTATCTGAATTAAGCTGATACTTAAAAAATTAAAAGTAAATAAGTTTATCGTGCTTCCAGCTTTTTTAACTTGAAAAAGTGACAAAACTTTTAAAATCAGTAAAATATTCATAAAAACTCTGATTTAATTATAATCTTAAATTTTCTAAAAAGTATATAAAATTAAAAAAATATCTGTGATTATGCAGACCGGTACTTCCGGAGAAAAAATATTCCAGGAGTTTTGTAGGAAATAAAACAGAATTGGAGAAATAATTGTCTAACGGGGTGAGTTTAATGAACTTAAAAAAGGAATTGGGATTTTGGGAAGTTTTTAGTATAGCTAGCGGGGCTATGATCAGTTCTGGTATATTTATTCTGCCGGGAATAGCCTTTGAAAAATCTGGTCCGAGTATAATATTTTCCTATTTTTTAGGAGGAATCCTTGCCCTTTCAGGAATACTAAACGTAATAGAACTGGCTACTGCCATGCCAAAGGCAGGAGGGGACTATTTTTTTGTTATGAGAACCTTGGGACCTTTGGTGGGAACCATATCCGGAGTTCTCAGCTGGTTTGCTCTGTCCCTCAAAAGTGCCTTTGCCATCATGGGTATATCCAGTTTCATAGACGGGATCTTTTACGGTTCTGTGACAGCAAATGATATGTTTTTTATATCCATAGTGATTACGCTTTTTTTCATGATACTAAATATAATAGGGGTAGATATAGCCGCCAGGTTTGAAGTTACACTGGTGGTGATATTAATAAGCGTAATGATAATATATATAATTACAGGGTCGAGGTCCATGGATTTTTCAAGATATACTCCCTTTATAGCTTCTTTTGAAAATGGTAAAATAAAAGAAGTATTTCCGATGTTTCAAAATGCAGGGATATACCGAATTGTTGGAACAACCTCTCTTATATTTATATCCTTCGGAGGCCTTTTGAACGCAACAACTGTGGCAGAAGAGGTCAAGGATGCAGGTAACAATATAACAAAGGGGATGATAGCCTCTATAATGACCATCACCGTACTCTACGTCCTCATGCTTGCTGTAACAGTTGGTAATATTGACGGCGGGGCACTGGCAGGTTCATTATCTCCCATATCTGAAACAGGTAAAAGGATTTTTGGAACATGGGGTTATTATCTTATAAATTTTGCAGCTCTTTTAGCTTTTTTTACAACTGCAAATGCCGGTATAATGGCGGCTTCACGATATCCCATGGCTCTTTCCAGAGATGGACTCGTCCCTCCGGTAATGAGTACGGTGAACATCAGGTTTAAAACCCCTGTTATATCCATACTTTTTACAGGGACATTTATAATGCTTTCTCTTATGCTGCCATTAGAGTTATTGGCCAAGACAGCATCAGCAGTGATACTTTTGGCCTATATACTCGCAAGCCTGTGTGTGATAATACTCCGTGAGAGCAACGTCAAAAATTACAAGCCCATATTTAAGGCACCCCTATACCCGTGGCTTCAGATAAGCTGTATAATAATATTTAATTATTTTATGCTGAGCTTGGGCTGGAAGGTCCTTAAAATAAATTTTTTGCTTATAATCATAAGCATACTAATCTATTTTCTGTACGGTAAAAAAAGAACATCACAGGAGTATGCACTTCTTCATCTTCTTCTCAGAATAACTGAGAATTTGGGACTGAAGCACGCCCTTGAAGAGGAACTGAGAGATATAATACAGGAGAGGGATGAGGTGGAGCTAGACGAGTTTGACAGGCTCATAAAAAATGCCAAGATTCTGGATCTTGAGGGGCCTGTTACCCTGGATGAACTTTTTGTTATAGAGGCCGAGCACCTGACTAGCGTAGTGCAGAAAACAGAGCGTGAGCTCATAGATCTTTTCAACGACAGAGAGAGGGAGTCTAGTACTGCAGTGACTGATTTTACTGCCATACCTCATATCGTGGTAGATGAGCAAGATCTTTTTTACCTCATGGTAATAAGGTGTCGTGAAGGGATAAGGTTCAATGAAAAAAGGCAGTCTGTGAAAGCTGTATTTTTATTTATAAGCAGTCCTACGCTGAGAAAGACTCATCTGAGAACCCTGGCATCTATAGCGTCACTGGCAAGTGAGGATAGTTATGAGATAAAATGGATGAATGCCAAAAACGAAAACTATCTGAGGGATATGATTTTATTAAGTAAAAGAAAGAGGATACACCATAAATTTTAAAAAATATTGACTTTTTAATCAGAGATTATTAAGATAGAAACATCTTGATAAAGGGGGAATGGGATGAATTTGAGTAACCTTAAAAATATCGATCCAGAAATTTACGACGTTGTACTGAAAGAAGAGGACAGACAGGAGTATGGTCTAGAGCTTATAGCTTCTGAAAACTTTGTATCCAAAGCTGTGATGGAAGCTGCAGGGAGTGTACTTACAAATAAGTATGCTGAAGGGTACCCTGACAAGAGATATTACGGTGGATGTCAGTTTGTGGATGTGGCAGAAAAGCTGGCTATTGAAAGAGCAAAAAAATTATTCGGTGCAGAATATGTAAATGTTCAGGCACATTCGGGGTCACAGGCTAATATGGCTGTATACAAAGGTCTTATAAATATCGGAGATACAATCCTCGGGATGAAGCTAGATCACGGAGGGCATCTTACTCACGGAATGCATGTAAACTTTTCAGGAAAAGACTATAAAGTAGTTTCTTACAGTGTGAGAAAAGATGATGAGCTAATAGACTATGAAGAAGTAAGAAAAGTAGCTCTTGAAGCTAAACCAAAAATAATAATAGCAGGAGCCAGTGCATATCCGAGAATAATTGACTTTAAGAAATTCAGAGAGATAGCTGACGAAGTGGGAGCTTATCTAATGGTTGATATGGCTCACATAGCAGGTCTTATAGTGGCAGGAGAGCATCCAAATCCTGTAGAGCATGCCCACGTAGTGACGACGACCACTCACAAGACGCTGAGAGGACCTCGTGGGGGAATGATTCTTACTAATGACGAGGATATAGCCAAAAAAATAAATAAAACAATATTCCCTGGAATTCAGGGCGGACCCCTTATGCATGTAATAGCAGCTAAGGCAGTTGCTTTCAAAGAAGCACTACAACCTGAATTTAAAGTTTATCAGGCTCAGGTAGTGAAGAATGCCAAAGTACTGGCAGAGGAACTCCAAAAAGGAGGTCTCAGAATCGTCAGCGGAGGTACAGACAACCATATGATGCTGGTGGATCTTACGCCTAAGGGGCTTACTGGTAAGGCAGTGGAAGAGGGTCTAGGGAAGGCTCATATAACTGTAAATAAAAACGGGATTCCTTATGATACTCAGAAACCAATGATCACAAGCGGAATCAGGATAGGAACTCCGGCTCTTACTACAAGAGGTATGAAGGAAGAGGAGATGAAGGCAGTTGCTTCATTTATATTGAGAGTTGTAGATAATATCGAAGACGACAGTGAAATAAAAAAAGTAGGGGAAGAAATAAAAGAATTTTGTAAAGATTTTCCTCTTTATAGATAACATCTATTAAGGCTGTCTTATGACAGCCTTTTTTTTTGATTTTTTAATTAAAAACTTATGTTTCTTAATGATGTAGAAGAATAAGACTTGTTTTTATCGGATAATGAGAAAAAAAGAACTAAATTTCCAAATGATTAAAATTCCAGGCACAGTTGTAATTTCAATGAAATATGCTTAAAGAGTATAGTTGTATGGGGAATATGTGTATGAAAATTTAATTTTAAGTGTTGACAATTATAGCAAGTGAAATTATACTCATAGTAAGGGAAGTGAAAGCTTCTTTTAATTATCGCAGAGATCTGTCTGTAAGACGTGCAGAATCTCGTAAACAACAATCTACTACACCCACTTAAGACCAGGTTGCCCGCCTGGTCTTATTTTTTTTGAGTCTCAAAATCAAAAGATTAATATTAAATTTATCGTGTTATTTTAATTAGATGGCAAAAATGATAATATGATATACAGATAAATTTATAAAACTGGACGGTTTCAGTTATTTCCAAATCAAAATTTATTTTTTAAAAAAGGGATGTGTAAATATGAAAAAGGTTTATGAGATAAAATGTGACCAAAAAGGAATTTTTTTAGAGAGGCCAAATAGATTTATAGCTGAAGTAGAGCTAGACAACGGCTCAGTGGAAACAGTTCATGTGCATGACTCAGGAAGGATAAAGGAACTGCTTTTCAAGGGAAACAAAGTTAACATAAAGAGTGCATCAAACCCCAATAGAAAAACCCGGTGGGATATGATAAGTGCCCTCAGTGAAGACGGAGAGGAGATATTGATAAACTCTGCATATCACCGTTATATATCAGAAAGTATCCTTCGTGACCCGGAAATTTCACCCTTTGGAGATTTGGACAATATCAAGGCAGAGGTGAAGTACGGAGGCAGCAGAATAGACTATATGCTGACTAAAGGCGATGAAAATATATGGGTAGAGGTGAAGGGGGCGTCTCTCTCAATAAACAAAGTAGCTATGTTTCCAGATGCACCGAGCACCAGGGCTCAAAAACATCTTAAAGAGTTAATGGAAATACTGGAAAAAGGAGAAAGAGCTGCAGTTCTTCTTCTTGTTTTCAGAGATTCAGAGTATTTCAGGCCGAAATGGGAGACAGACCCTTTGTTTTCAGAGCTTTTTTATGAGGCAAAAGAGAAGGGGGTTGAAATCTATCCTGTCCAGCTGGAACTGAAGGACGGAGATATAAACTATAAAGGTCTGCTGCCTGTAGGGGATAAAGGTTTCAAGTGAGTATTTGAATCAAAGATGCTTATTTAACTGAAATTTTTCAGATTTTATTTTTTGATTTTTATCTGAATTTAAATGGAAACAGCAACATGCTAACAAGTCAATATTGGATTTTTTTCTTGATTTTGACACGTGATGAGAGTAATATCTATTGTGAAAGCAATATATAAATTGGAGGTATTTAGATGTTTATTAAAGGTAGTTTTAATTACAAGTTTGTCCAGAACACTAATTGCGAGTATTTTCCGTGTCATGAGATGGAGGATAAAGAGAAGTTCAACTGTCTTTTCTGCTACTGTCCTTTGTATATGATGGGTGAAGATTGCGGAGGAAACTTTAAATACACCGAGCACGGGATAAAAGACTGTTCTAAATGTGTCCTTCCTCACATAAAAGATGTGGGCTATGACCATGTTCAAGAGAAGATGATGACAGTTATAGATATAGTAAAAGATGAATATTTACAAAAGAAAAGAAAATAAAAAAATGGAGGCTAGATAAAAGCCTCCATTTTTTTATATATATTCTTTTATACTCACAGTAGGATGGTTTTCATAATCGATAACCACTCCTTCCCATGTTCTTATCTTGACAGAATTTTTTCCTCTGGACAGCAGGTACTGAGGCATAATAGGCGTCTTCCCCTGTCCTTTAGGAGCATTTATTATATACGTAGGGATAGCCATTCCAGAGGTATATCCTCTGAGGTATTCCATAATCTCAATACCATCATCTACAGATGTATTGAAGTGAAGAGTTCCCTTTACATGTTTTGCATGGAAGATATAATAAGGTCTTACTCTAACTTTAAGCATCTCATGATTCAATAATCTCATGACATATTTATCGTTATTGATCCCGTTTAGCAGAACGGCTTGATTTCCCAGAGAAATACCTCCGTTTGCAAGTTTGTCACAGGCCTCTTTAACTTCAGGAGTTATCTCTTTTGGATGATTAATATGTGTGTTCAGATATATCGGGTGATATTTCTTGAGCATATCAACCAGTTCGTCGGTCACCCTCTGAGGCATTGTAACTAACGTTCTTGTTCCTATTCTGATGTAGTCTACATGAGGGATGCTTTTCAGCTCTTTCAGTATCCACTCCAGTCTGTTGTCTGAAAGACATAAAACGTCTCCTCCTGTGAGTAGCACATCTCTTATTTCAGAGTTGTTTCTTATGTAATCAATAGATTCCATGATGACTGCATCACTCTGATGTGTATCATTTTCCCCTATATTCCTTCTTCTCTGGCAGTGTCTGCAGTACATTGCACATTCGTTGGTGGTGTTTATAATAAGTCTGTCAGGGTATCTCCTTGTGATACTTCCTGCAGGATTTGTAAACTCTTCACCCATGGGGTCTGCTTCTCCTTCTGGATGGGCTGCTTCTGAACCGGTAGGCACAGAAAGAAGTCTTACTGAATCATATTTATTGTCCGGATCTATAAGGGCTGCATAGTATGGTGAAATTGCCCATCTGTAAGTTTCTCCGACATTTGCGATTTCTTTTTTTTCTTTTTCAGTGAGATTGACAATGAGGCTCAGTGTCTCAACATCACTTATTCTATTTATAAGCTGCCATTTATAATCATTCCACTGTTCTTCAGAAGCTCCGAAATGCTTCATTAGAATATCTTTTGATTTTTTATATTGAGCCTGTACTTTATCTGAAAAACCTGTGGGAATTGACTCTCTTGCAACAAGATAATCC
>NZ_JBFHGC010000072.1:0-7434 GCF_041583315.1 Ilyobacter sp.
AGCATTCCAAACCTTTGTAGAAAGAAACTGTGCCTTGTTACTTATCTCATCCAGAAAATTTTTAAGAATTTTTTTATCATCTATCATGAGTTCCATAAGCTCTTCTTTAGATATATAGAATATTTCGCAGTCCTTCTCCACCAAAAGATCCACTGGAAATTCAAACTTCTTTCCAAATATAAAGGCACTGGCTATAATTTCACCTTCATCTAAGTTTCCTATCTTCCTTGTCTCTCCAGAGTGTTTCATCATCTCAGGAGTGAGTTCCCCCTTTATATTGATATAGAGACCGTCTATCTCATCACCCCTAAAGGCCACCGTCTCCCCCTTCCTGTACTTCTTAATCTTATATTTTCTAACAGACAGCTTTTTCTCTATATCTTCCAAGGATATTCCCTGAAAAAGTGTTGTTTTCATTAAGCTGTTGAAAATTTCTTTCATAAATACTCTCCCCTATAATTTAATCACTCTTGATATTTGACAAAATATACCACATACTTTCTATGAAAGGAGTAAGATGTCCCCGCCTAGAAAAAATGTTGTATAAATTAAAAAAAATCTTATTTTTTAACGGTGTAACATATGTTACCGAGATTTATACTAAAGTTTATTATAATTAATCCATAAAGTAAAGCACGGGAGTTTCTAAAAGGAGGAACCAAATGAAGCATATTAATGAAAAAATGAATTTAAAAGAGATAATAGAAAAATATCCAGAAACTATAGATTTTTTTACATCAAAAGGTTTTAAAGACCTAGACAAGGCCGACACTAGAGAGAAGGCTGGAAAGATATCACTAAAATTGGCTCTTTCCATGAAAAAGCTAAGCAGCGACACATTTATTGAAATGCTGGAGGAAATAATTTCTCAAAACAGAGATTCAGCAGATATCACTCTGAATGAAAGCATCAAAAAAGAAGACGGAATAAGTGTAATGGGACTTTTACCTTGTCCTGTAAGGATACCTCTTTTAGAGGCAATGACAGAATTTCAGAAAGAAAATCCTGACGCTGTTGTAAACCACGAATTAAAGGCAGCTTCTCAAGGGCTTGACTGGCTGAAAGAAGACGTCATAAAAGCAAACCACCCGGAAAAATTGGCAGACGTATTTATCTCTGCAGGATTTGACCTTTTCTTCGAAGAGGAATTAATGGGTAAATTTAAAAAAGAAAAAATATTTAAAGATATAACAGGTATAGAGGAATACAATAAAGACTTTAACAATGAAAGAATATCTCTAAAAGATCCCAAGGGAGACTATTCAATGCTTGCTGTTGTTCCTGCTGTGTTTCTTGTAAATAAAGAGGAACTCGGAGACAGACCTTTTCCAAAATCATGGAAAGATCTTTTAGACCCTGCATTTGAAAAATCAGTGAGTCTTCCTATATCTGATTTCGATCTGTTTAATGCTATTCTTATAAGCCTGTATAAAGAATACGGAGAAGACGCTGTAAGAAAGCTAGGAAGAACACTTCTTCAGAACCTTCACCCTTCTCAGATGGTAAAATCTGACAAGATGAAGACAAATAAACCTGTGGTAACTATAATGCCTTACTTCTTTACCAAAATGATAAAAGAAGACGGACCTATGGCTGCACAGTGGCCAGAAGACGGAGCGGCCATCTCACCTATATTCATGCTTACAAAGAAAGAAAAAGAAAAAGATCTGAAGGGACTGGCTGAGTTCTTTGCAGGAGAAAAAATAGGAAAGATACTTTCTCACCAGGGACTCTTCCCAAGTGTAAACCCTAATGTAGAAAACAATCTTGGAGATAAAAAATTCATGTGGGTAGGATGGGACTATATCTACCAAAACGATATCGGAGCGATACTTAAGAATTGTGAAGAGATATTCTTCCAAGGCGCAGAGGAGGTAAAATAATGAATCTTGTAACTGTATCTGGACCGCCATCATCGGGAAAAACATCATTAATCATAAAAACAATAGATAGCCTGAAGCAAAAGGGAATAAAAGTAGGGGTGGTAAAATTTGACTGTCTCTATACAGACGATGACCTTCTCTATGAAAAAATAGGTGTCCCTGTAAAGAAAGGACTTTCCGGATCACTTTGCCCGGACCACTACTTCGTAAGTAATATAGAAGAGGTAGTACAGTGGGGAAAAAAAGAGGGTGTAGACCTTCTCATCACTGAAAGTGCGGGACTTTGTAACAGATGTTCTCCTTATATCCAGGAGATCAAGGCAGTGTGTGTAATCGATAACCTGAGCGGTATCAACACTCCTAAAAAAATCGGACCTATGCTGAAGACTGCAGACGTAGTAGTGATCACAAAGGGAGATATCGTATCCCAGGCCGAAAGAGAGGTCTTCGCATCTAGGGTAAACTCTGTAAATCCTAAGGCTGTGACTATGCATGTAAATGCCCTTACAGGTCAGGGAGCATATGAATTTGCAGGACTTATATACGAAAAGGATGAAGAACTAGACACACTTAAAGGTAAAAAATTAAGATTCTCAATGCCTTCTGCTCTTTGCTCTTACTGTCTCGGAGAGACTAGAATCGGTGAAGAACATCAGATGGGTAACGTCAGAAAAATAGATTTGGGGGATAAAAAATGATAAGTAGAAATTATTTAGAAGTAAAAACAACTGCACATCTTTTGGAAAAATATCCTTTTATCGAAGAGTTTCTGACAGATAACCTTGTGGATATAGATAAAAATGATCAGAGACCTCTTTCTGAGGTACTAGGAGCCATCGATGAGGAGACTCTTGAACAAAAAGCAATAAACCCCGAAGAGATATTAGAAGGTGTGGTATCTTTTGCCAATCAGATGATCGAGTTTCTGGGTATAGGGGAAAACACTATAAATGAGCTTACCATTATAGCAGGGTACAACAAGCACGGAGAGAAAGAGAGCTTCAAAGAACTCACTATAAAGAAAGGTGAGATTATCTCCATCGTAGGTCCTACAGGAAGCGGAAAGAGCAGACTACTTGCAGATATAGAGTGGGGAGCTCAGGGAGATACTCCTACAAAAAGAAGTATCCTTATAAATGGCGGGAAAATAGACAAGAGTGCCAGATTTGCTTCTGGAAACAAACTTGTAGCCCAGCTGTCTCAAAACATGAACTTCGTAATGGACCTTACTGTATTTGAGTTCCTAGAACTCCATGCTAAAAGCAGAATGGTAGAGAATGAATCAGAAATCATCGATAAGATCTTTGATAAGGCCAATGAACTTGCAGGGGAAAAATTTAAAAAAGATACCCCTATAACAAGTCTGAGCGGCGGACAGTCAAGAGCCCTCATGATCGCTGATACAGCAATCCTGAGTACTTCACCTATAGTCCTTATAGACGAGATCGAAAATGCGGGAATAGACAGAAAAAAAGCCCTGGACCTCCTTGTGGGAGAAGAAAAAATAGTCCTCATGGCCACCCACGACCCTCTTCTGGCCCTTATGGGAGACAAGAGAATCGTCATCAAAAACGGAGGAATCCATGATGTAATGGATATAATCTCAGAAGAGAGAGAGATCCTTCATGAACTTACAAAACTGGACAATGTCATCCAGGGTATGAGAGAAAAACTGAGACACGGTCAAAAATTAGAGCTTTAATTTTACTTAATAATATTTAGCTGCCAATTGTGTGGACAGACCATGAGCTGAACTAGAGATATGATTAAAAGTTGTTTCGACAGAAAAGTCACAAATGCCCACAAACCAGATGTGGCTTCTTTCTGCCGGAATGCCCAACTTTTAAAATTAAACTCTGCCCTTCAGATGCAAAATCTGTCATCAGTTGGCCGCACTAACTTTTTATTTTAAAAATAATACTTTGGAGGTATAAAAAATGCATGACGGATGTTCTGGAAAATTTGAAAACGGAAAACAGGTTTTAGAAAAATTAAGAATGATGGGGTTCAGTGAGCAGCTTATGCCTATTCCTGCAGAGATTACATGTATCGACTGCGGAGACTCTATCACAATGGATACATTTGAATACAAATGTCCTAGCTGCGGGATGACATATGCAGTTACTCCTTGTCACGCCTTTGATGCTACAAACATAATGGCAGCAGGAAAATAATAATAAAAGCTGACTTCGGTTAGCTTTTTTTTATTTTCCTTTTAATAGAGTTCTATTTAAGTTACAATGGAAAAAATCAACTCACGGGGGGTAGGTGTATAGATGAAAATAAAGAAGTTCGGACTGCTGGGAGAAAAATTAAGTCACAGCTTTTCTCCTGAAATACACAGGCTTATATTCAAAGAACTAGATGTAGAAGCTCAGTATGACCTTATAGAACTGTCAAAAGATGAAATTCCCGGAATCATGGATAAAATAAGGAAGGGCGAAATAACAGGAGTCAATGTGACTATTCCCTATAAGCAGGAAGTCATGAAATATCTGGATGAACTTTCTGAGGAAGCCGAAAGTATAGGGGCTGTAAATACCATCACCATGAAAAACGGTAAGCTTACGGGATTCAACACAGACTACTGGGGATTCAGATTCACCCTGGAAAAGATGAAACTGTCGTTGGAAGAAAAAAAATCTGTGGTTTTAGGCGGCGGAGGGTCTGCCAGAGCTGTTATCAAATCTCTGCTGGATTTAAAAAGCTCTGTGAGTCTTGTTTCAAGGTCTCCTGAAAAAGCCGAGATAGAGTTTGCTGACTTCAAAGGTCTAAAAACAATCTCTTATGATGATCTAAAAAATATCAAAGGGGAACTCATTGTCAATACAACCCCGGTGGGTATGTATCCAAACTCTGAAAAATCTCCGGTGGATAATACCACTGTAGAAAATTTTCAAAATGCTGTAGACCTCATATACAATCCAGAAGAGACTCTTTTCCTCTCCTATGCAAACAACGGAGAAAACGGGCTGTACATGCTCGTGGGACAGGCTGTAAAGGCACAGGAAATATGGTTTGATAAAAAATTAAAGAGTTTTGATTCCATATACAGAGATACACACAACCTCGTATATAAAAAATCTTAATTTCAAGCTAACCGGAATAAAAATTTTACCAAAATAAAACGGGAGGTAGATCCGTGAAAAAAAGAAGAGAAGACTATATCGGATGGGATGAGTATTTCATGGGCATCGCCTTACTCTCTGCTAAAAGGAGTAAGGATCCTAGTACCCAAGTAGGAGCCTGTATAGTAAACAGTGAAAATAAAATCGTAGGTGTCGGTTACAACGGTTTTCCAAAGGGATGTCCAGACGACAAATTTCCGTGGGACAGAGAGGGAGACTTTCTCGATACAAAATACCCCTTTGTAATGCACGCCGAACAAAATGCAATACTTAACAGCATAAAAAGACTTTCTGGATGCATAATATACGTAGGTCTTTTTCCTTGCAACGAATGTGCCAAATCTATTATACAGAGCGGGATAAGAGAGGTAGTTTTTCTGTCTGATAAATATGACGGGAGTGATTCAAACAAGGCATCTAAGATGATGTTTGATTCGAGCGGTGTGACTTATAGAAAAATTGATCTATCAGAAATAAAAATAGAAATATCTTTTAGAGAAGAAGATATTTAAGTTGGTAACAAATGTTACCGACTTTTTCTATTTTTAAAACTATAATAACACTACAAAGAAGATTACTCAGGAGGTAATAAAATGATAGATATGTTTAAAAAAATGTTTAAAAAGGGGGAAAATAAAGAAATGGAAATGTTTTGTTTTCAATGTCAAGAAGCAGCAGGTGGAGTAGGGTGTTCTAAAGTAGGGGTTTGTGGAAAACAACCTTCAACTTCAAACTTTCAGGATCTTCTTATATTCACAGCTAAAGGTGTAGCAAACTACAGTTCACAAGTAAGAAAAGCCAAAGGCGGAGAAACTTGCGGAGAAGAAAAACCTTGCAACGAACTAAACAGATACCTTATAAACTCACTTTTCATGACTATCACAAATGCAAACTTTGACGATGAAGCTGTAAAAGCTGAAATCAAAAAAGGTCTTG
The DNA here is from genome assembly GCF_041583315.1 of Ilyobacter sp. NCBI lineage: Bacteria > Fusobacteriati > Fusobacteriota > Fusobacteriia > Fusobacteriales > Fusobacteriaceae > Ilyobacter > Ilyobacter sp. The sequence goes on from NZ_JBFHGC010000072.1 coordinate 5,948, forward strand.
TTCTAAGAGATACTATAAAAACAAAATTAGGTGAAATGGGTATTGAATTAGACGGTAAATTCGAAAACAGCCTAATGACTACTTGGAAATATGAAAATGATGCACAGGCTCTTGAAGTGGCTTCTAAAGTAGGAGTAAAGAGTACTGAAAACGAAGATGTAAGATCTTTAAGAGAATTAATCATATACGGACTAAAAGGTATGGCAGCTTATGCTGAGCACGCTATGAACCTAGGTAAAACAAATCCAGAAATATTTGCTTTCATAGAAAAAGCTCTTCTTGCAACTGAAGATGATTCACTAACTGCAGAGGAACTTACTGCACTTACTTTAGAAACAGGTAAATTCGGAGTAGCTGCTATGGCTCTTCTAGACGAAGCAAACACTACTAAATACGGTAACCCTGAAATCACTAAAGTAAACATCGGAGCTGGAAAAAACCCTGGTATCCTTATCTCTGGACATGATCTTAGAGACATGGAAGACCTGCTTGCACAGACAGAAGGTACAGGAGTAGACGTGTATACTCACTCTGAGATGCTTCCTGCTCACTACTACCCTGCATTCAAAAAATATGATCACTTTGTAGGTAACTACGGTAATGCATGGTGGAAGCAAAAAGAAGAATTTGAAGCTTTCAACGGGCCGATTGTCTTCACTACAAACTGTATCGTTCCTCCAACAGCCGGAGCTAAATATGCAGACAAGGTATTCACTACAAATGCTGCTGGATTCCCTGGATGGGACAGAATAGCTGTAAAAGCTGACGGAAGCAAAGACTTTACTAACGTTGTAGAACTTGCTAAAAAATGTGCTGCTCCAACTGAGATAGAAACTGGAGAAATCATCGGTGGATTTGCACACAATCAAGTATTTGCATTAGCTGATAAAGTCGTAGAAGCTGTAAAATCAGGAGCTATCAAAAAGTTCTTCGTAATGGCAGGATGCGACGGAAGAATGAAATCAAGAGATTACTATACTGAATTTGCTGAAAAACTTCCAAAAGATACTGTTATCTTAACTGCTGGTTGTGCAAAATACAGATACAACAAACTTGAGCTTGGAGATATCGGTGGAATCCCTAGAGTATTAGATGCAGGACAGTGTAATGACTCTTACTCACTTGCTCTTATAGCTCTTAAATTAAAAGAGGTATTTGAACTTAATGACATAAATGAATTACCTATCGCTTACAACATTGCATGGTATGAGCAGAAAGCTGTAATTGTACTACTTGCTCTTTTACACCTTGGAGTTAAAAATATCCACTTAGGACCTACATTACCGGCATTCCTTTCACCAAATGTTGTGAATGTTCTTGTTGAAAACTTTGGTATCGCTGGTATCTCAAGCGTAGATGAAGATATAAAGATGTTCTTAGGAAACTAATAACAAATATTCGGTGTAGAAATATACAGTAAAAAAAATCAATCGTTATTTATGCAGATACATGATTTTGTATCCCTCCCCCGAACCACCTTCCCGCCC
>NZ_JBFHGC010000073.1:0-7374 GCF_041583315.1 Ilyobacter sp.
GCTGATATACTTTTTGACAAGCTGATGGGAGACAAAGTAGAGCCTAGAAGAAACTTTATCGAAGAGCACTCTCACTTTGTAAAAAACCTGGACATATAACTCTGGCAATAAACAGGGAAAAAATAAAAAAGAGAAACGCTAAAAATCGAGCTAAAAAAACAGCTAGTTTTATTCCAATCAGATTTTCTGTAAAAACCGGAAAATCTGATGTAATAACAGCCACGGGAGGAGAACCATGTCTAATATAAATGTCAGATACATCGAAGAGGAGATGAAACAATCTTACCTGGATTATTCCATGAGTGTTATTGTAAGTCGTGCTCTTCCAGATGTAAGAGACGGTCTGAAACCGGTACACAGAAGAATACTTTTTGCCATGAGTGAGATGGGTATGACTCATGACAAACCATTTAAAAAATCAGCAAGAATAGTAGGAGAAGTACTAGGTAAGTATCATCCTCACGGAGATTCGGCAGTATACAATACAATGGTGAGAATGGCTCAGGATTTCAACTTTAGATATCAGCTTATTGACGGTCACGGAAACTTTGGTTCCATAGACGGAGATTCAGCTGCGGCAATGAGATATACAGAAGCAAGAATGTCGAAAATAACGTCGGAACTTCTTGTGGATATAGATAAGAATACCATAGACTACAGGAAAAACTTTGACGACTCACTGGATGAGCCCCAGGTTCTCCCGGCAAAACTGCCAAACCTTCTTCTGAACGGAGCAACAGGAATAGCAGTAGGAATGGCCACAAATATACCTCCTCACAATTTAGGAGAGCTTTTAGAAGGTATACTGGCCCTTATTGAAAACAAAGATATAACCTCTGAAGAGCTAATGGAATATGTAAAAGGTCCTGACTTCCCTACTGGAGGAATAATCGACGGAACTAAGGGAATACACGAAGCCTATACAACAGGAAGAGGAAGAGTAAGAGTCCGTGGAAAAGTAGATATAGAAGAGCTTAAAAACGGAAAATCAAACATAATAATAACAGAGATACCTTTTCAGGTAAATAAAGCAAGAATGATAGAGAAGATTGCTGAACTTGTAAAGGAGAAAAAGATCACGGGAATAACAGACCTGAGAGATGAATCTTCTTCAAGAGAAGGTATGAGGGTAGTAGTAGAGCTGAAAAAGGATGAGGAGCCTGAAATTGTACTGAATAAACTGTACAAATATACAGAACTTCAAAATACTTTTGGAATAATACTTCTGGCTCTTGTAGACAACGCTCCGAAGGTGCTGAACCTAAAAGAGATATTAAACCATTATATAAATCACAGGTTTGATGTAATAACAAGAAGAACAAAATACGATCTTGAAAAATCTGAAAACAGAGCCCACATATTGGAAGGATTCAGAGTAGCTCTAGAAAATATAGACAGAATAATAGAGATAATAAGAGCTTGTAAAGACGGTAATGATGCAAGAGAACAACTGATAGAAAAATACAGTTTCTCAGACCTTCAGGCTAGATCCATCCTGGATATGAAACTTCAGAGATTGACTGGTCTTGAGAGAGAAAAGGTGGAAAATGAGTATACAGCTCTCATGGAACACATAAAGGGACTTAAGGAAATTCTGTCTAATGACGAGAAAGTCTATGACATCATCAGAGATGATTGTGAAGATCTGAGAGAAAAATACATTGATGACAGAAGAACTCAGATAGAGGAAGAGAGACTCGACATAAATATAGAGGATCTAATTAAAGATGAAAAAGTAATAGTAACCCTTACAAACAAAGGTTATGTAAAAAGAATGGGACTAGATAAGTATAAAGCCCAAAAAAGAGGCGGAAAAGGTGTATCTACCCAAAATACTGTAGAGGGTGACTTCTTAGAAAATATGTATACGGCGTCAAATCTGGATACACTTATGATTTTCACAGACACCGGAAAAGTATACAACCTGAAGGTATATGAGATACCTGAGTTTTCAAAGCAGTCTAGAGGAAAACTCATAGCCAACCTCATAAATCTTCAAGAGGATGAAAAGGTAAGATCTATAATAAAGACCAGAGAGTTCAGCGAAACTCAGGACCTTTTATTTGCAACAAAAGAAGGGGTTGTGAAGAAAACAGTCTTAAGCGAGTTTAAGAATCTAAACAGATCGGGACTGAGAGCTATAAAACTTAAAGAAGGAGATGACCTCATATTTGTAGGACTTGTAGAGTCTCCAAACGATCAGGTGTTTATAGCGACAAAAGACGGATATTCTATAAAGTTCCCACATGAAAATGTAAGAAACATGGGAAGAGCAACTGTGGGAGTAAGAGGAATCAACCTGAGAAAAGACGATGATGTAGTCTCTGCTGTAATCATAAAAAGAGAAGATACTACAATTCTAACTGTAACAGAAAACGGTTATGGAAAGAGAACCAGGGAAGATGAATACCCACTTCAGTCAAGATCTGGAAAAGGTGTAATCAACCTGAGATGTAATGAAAAAACAGGTGTAGTAGTAGAGGTGACATCTGTAACAGAGGAAGAGGAGCTTATGGCAATAACTTCTAACGGAATAGTAATAAGAACTCCTGCAGACACAATATCTCTCATAGGAAGAGCCACACAAGGTGTAAGAATAATGAGGGTAGAGGAAGATGAAAAACTGGTAAGTATAGTAAAAGTAATGAAAAATATAGAAGAAAAGATTTTAGAAGAAGAAGAAAACGCAGAATAAAAAGGGGGGACTAAAAGTCCCTTCTTTTTAATAATTAGAGAGGTGAGAAGTTGAAAAATATAATCCTATTATTATTGTCTATGTACATATTTGGGTGTTCTTCTGTTGACCCTCAAAAGACAGTCGAGGAGAGCTCATATCACTTTGATACCCCAGAGGCAGTTATAGAGGTATATTATGCAGCCCTCAGAACAGGGAATAAAGATCTGTTAAACAGCTGCTTTATAGACAAAAAAAATCTGACAATTGTAGGGAAAATGAGAAATATTCAGTATAAAATAAGAAGGAAGAGAATTGTTTCTAAAGAGGAATTAGCTGTGAGAAACAGCGGAAGCACCCCTAATGTTTTGAAAGAGGGGGACGTGGAACTTTTTTTATATGAAACAATAAAGAATAACACGGAAGAGATGACTTTTATTCTCAGAAAGCAGGGGGGAGAGTGGCGTATATACAGCCATTCATTGGGGTATTATGTATGACAAAAAAATCTTTATAAAAACACCCTTGTTATGTTAAAATAGAATGAAGTGGTTTAGTTTTTATCGCTTTTTTGGGGGAGTGGTGATTTTATGTTGAGAAGAGTACTGATTCTTTTTGGAAATGAACTAAACACAGAAAATCTTTTAAAAACAGGAAAAGCACTGAAGGAAAATTATAATTGTGAGATAAAAGGCCTCTATGTGAGAGACCTTAGAAAACATGAGATTATCCCTCCGTCAGTAGAGGGGCTAGTGGTAGACCCGTCATCTAGATATATAGTAGAAGAATGGGAAAAATTTGAGAGTGAACAGATAACTATTCTCAAAGATAAATTTAGTTCTTATTTTGATGAAAAAGACCTCATTGTAAAAGACGGGGTAACTCCTGATACTACTCTAGAGGAACTCAAGGGATATGATCTCCTTATTTTGGGAAAAGGGGAAAGAATTTCACCTGACTTGAAGTTTATTCTGAAAAACCACTATAAACCTATTATAATCGTTTCTCAAGAACCTGTTAAATTTGATAAGGTAATGGTAGCCAACGACAAAAGCTTCAAAATAAACAAAAGTTTTTTTAGATTTTTGTCAATATTTGAAGATGTAAAAGAGTTTGACTCTTATGCAGTGGGCTTAGAAGAGGAAGAAGACAATAGTTTTACAGAGTATCTAAAAGGCAGTGACAAGGTACTGAGAACAAAAGAGTGCCAGGGAGATGAGCTAGAGGTTCTTTTGGAAGAAGCTGAAAAGCACAGCATGCTCATAATGGGAAATCTGACCCATTCTTATCTTGTGGAAAAAATTACAGGGCATATAGGGGTAAAACTCATAGAGAGTTTAAAAATACCTATATTCATAGCTTAGAAAGAGGAAAAAATGAAAGTTTTAGTTGTTTCTGACAGTCACCAGTGTCTTGAAAAATTAATAGATATTTTTGAAAGGGAAAATCCTGATATTGTTATCTCAGCAGGGGATAACAGCGGTGATGCAATAGACCTTTCAAATATAAAAGAAGAAGCAGTTTACTATATAGTAAGAGGGAACTGTGACTACTTTGATTTTGAAACAGACGATGTTGAGGAATTTGATATTGCAGGAAAAAAAATATTTCTTACCCACGGACATCTTTATGATGTAAAATCAGGATATGAAAAAATAAAAAAAGAAGCCTTAAAAAGACATGTGGATATGGTCATTTTCGGACACACTCATATACCTTATATTGGCAATGAAAATCCTATTTTATTTAATCCTGGCGCAGCTAAAGATGGAAAATATGGGACTATAGAGATTGTAGGAGATGAAATTAAATTTTATCACAAAAAACTCTAAAGATGTAAAACCATAAAAAAGAAAGGCTGCAGGCAAAGCTTGCTTCCTTTCCTTTTATTTTCATATAAAATTTTGGATAAATTAATGAATTGGGAGGAACAATGAGGAACAGAATAGAATCGCTTAAACTTAGTGCAGAAGAAGCCATCTGCAAAGCAGAATCTTTGAAGGCACTCGATGAACTAAGAGTGGGAATCCTTGGTAAAAAAGGTGAGCTAACAGAGATAATGAAGGGGATGAGAGACCTTTCTAAAGAGGAAAGACCTGTAATGGGACAGCTGGTAAACGAAGTAAGGGACTCTATAACAGAGGCTCTAGAGAGTAAAATGGTGGATGTAAAAGAGAAGGAGAAGCAGGAAAGAATATCTTCTGAAAATATAGATATAACTCTCCCAGGAAGAAAAGCTTCATCAGGAAGATACCACCCTATAACTGAAACTATGAATATGCTTAAAGAGATATTTATAGAGATGGGGTTTGATGTGGCAGAGGGTCCTGAAATAGAAAAGACAGAGTATAATTTTGATGCTCTGAATATTCCTGAAAACCACCCTTCTAGAGATTTACAGGATACATTTTATATGTCAGAAGACGTGGTTCTCAGAACTCACACATCTCCGGTACAGGTAAGGTATATGAAAGACAGGAAACCGCCGTTTAGAATGGTGTGCCCTGGAAAAGTATACAGAAGCGATTACGATGTTTCTCACACACCTATGTTTCACCAGATGGAAGGACTAATGGTAGGGGAGGATATATCTTTTGCCAATCTAAAGGCTATATTAACTGAATTTGTAAAAAAAGTTTTCGGTGACACAGAAGTCAGATTCAGACCACACTTCTTTCCGTTTACAGAGCCAAGTGCAGAGATGGATGTACAGTGTGTAATATGTAAAGGAAAAGGCTGCAGACTATGTAAAGACAGCGGGTGGCTGGAAATAATGGGATGCGGAATGGTAGACCCTGAGGTATTGAAAGCAGTGGGATACAATCATGAAGAGGTCACTGGATTTGCATTTGGAATGGGAATAGAAAGAGTAACCATGCTGAGGCACGGAATAGATGACCTGAGAGCATTTTTCGAAAATGATATAAGGTTCCTGAAGCAATTTAAGTAAAAATAAAAGAAAAACGATGTTGGAGGAAACGATGTTAATTTCACTAGATTGGTTAAAACAGTATGTGGATATAAAAGAAAATGCTAAAGAGCTTGAAAATACTCTTACTATGATAGGGCAAGAGGTAGAGGCTATAGAGATTCAGGGAGAAGGTCTGGATAATGTAGTGGTAGGACAGATAGTAGAATACGGAAGACATCCTGAAGCGGAAAAGCTGTCTCTACTAAAGGTAGAAGTAGGAGAGGAAGAACCTCTTCAGATCGTATGCGGAGCTCCCAACCATAAAAACGGAGATAAGGTAGTAGTGGCAAAACTGGGAGCAATACTTCCTGGAGATTTTAAAATAAAAAAAGCTAAGGTAAGAGGAGTAGAGTCTTGCGGAATGCTGTGCTCTGAGGTGGAACTGGGTATAGGTGAAGACGGGGACGGAATAATAATACTTCCTGAAGATGCACCTGTTGGACAGGAGTATAGAAAATACAGTGGTCTCGACGACATAATATTTGAATTGGAAATAACTCCAAACAGACCGGACTGTCTTTCACATATAGGTATAGCAAGAGAGGTAGCAGCTTACTATAAAAGAAAAGTAAAATATCCTAAGTATGAGATGGGCGAAGTAATAGAGCCTACTTCAAGCCATATACATGTGGAGATAGAAGATAAAGAAAGATGTAAAAGATACTGTACAAGAATCCTAAAGGGAGTAAAAGTAGAGGAATCTCCTGCATGGCTGAAAAAAAGACTGAGATCTATAGGACTTAGACCTATCAATAATGTGGTTGATATAACAAACTTTATGATGTTTGAATATAATCATCCTATGCATGCTTTTGACCTTTCTAAAATAGAGGGAAGTAAAATCACTGTGAGAGAGGCAAAGGCTGGGGAAAAGATAATAACTTTAGATGAAGTAGAGAGAGAATTAAACAACGGAGAGCTGGTAATATCAGATGAGAAAAAGGCTGTGGCCATAGCTGGAATAATGGGCGGACTAAATACAAAAGTTGATGAAAAAACAACTGACATACTTTTGGAAGTAGCTTATTTTACACCTGACAATATAAGAAAAACTTCTAAGTCTTTGGGACTTTCTTCAGATTCTTCATATAGATTTGAAAGAGGAATAGACAGAGAGAATTCTATAGAGGTAATAGACAGAGCTTCTAAGCTCATAAAAGAAATAGCAGGCGGAGAGATCCTCAGCAGTGTAGTGGAAAAATATGTAGAAAAGCATGAAAAGATAGAATTAACTCTCGATATAGACAAGCTTAATAAGTTTGTAGGTAAGGATATATCTGCAGAAACAGTGGGAGAGATCCTGAGAAATCTTGGACTTGAAATTAAATCATTGACAGGTAAAATGCTGACAGTGTGTCCGCCTAGCTACAGAAGTGATCTTATAAGAACGGCCGATCTTTATGAAGAGGTCATCAGAATGTATGGTTTTGAGAACATAGAAGATGTAATGCCTGTGGCAAACATCAAGGCCGGAGTAAAAGATCCAGAAACAGAGGCTGTAGACAAGGTTAAACTTATATTGAAAGAATTGGGACTTCAAGAGGTTATAAATTACAGCTTTATACCTGCTGACGGAACATCTAAATTAAAAATGGATGTAGAAACTATGGCTATAAAAAATCCTATAAATGAAGATTTGGCTGTCATGAGACCGACACTCATATATGGTTTACTTTCAAATATAAGAGACAACTTTAACAGAAATCAGTTTGATCTTGAACTATTTGAA
>NZ_JBFHGC010000074.1:0-7323 GCF_041583315.1 Ilyobacter sp.
CTGCTGCGGCTCTGATTCTGTCCATAGCCGGTAACAGAGTTTTTCTTGCATACTGAATTTCAGCATCAAGGTCTGAAGGCTTAGCCTCTATAGCTGCTTCTAATGCTTTAGATTCAGTCATAAGAGTATCGATGTTTTCAGCTAATGCAACAATAAGTGCTTTTTGATTTTTTAAGAGTCCTTCTGGTAAAAACTCTTTGCTGCTGTTGATCATATCTGCTACTTCTTTCATGTATTTGTTAGCTGCAGGAACAATTTCTGTCTCAGACATTTTTGTGATTACTTTAGACTCAAGCTCGATCTGGTTTATATATATTTCACCGTAGATGTTATATCTTGACTCAAGCTCTTCATTAGAGAAAACTGCATGCTTTTCAAATAATTCTAATGTTTCAGGAGCAAGGTTATACTTAAGAACATCACTTGTAGCTTTTAAGTTAGGTAAACCTCTTTTTTCAGCCTCTACTACCCACTCATCACCATAACCGTTTCCGTTAAATATTACTTTTCCGTGTTTAGTGTATGCGTTAGCAACGATTTGCTTTATAGCTTCGTTTTTGTCCTGAGCATTTTCAAGAATCTCAGCATAATCAGCAAGTACTTCTGCAACAATTGTATTCAGAATAACATTAGGTCCTGCAGTAGATGCTGAAGATCCAACCATTCTAAATTCAAATTTGTTTCCTGTAAAGGCAAAAGGAGAAGTTCTGTTTCTGTCTGTAAGATCTTTTGGTAATTTTGGAAGTGAATCTACTCCAATTTCTAATTTTGAAGATGAGTCTTCACTTTCAGGGCTTCCTCCTGCTATAGTATCAAGTATATTTGACAGGGCGTCACCTAAGAATATAGAGATTATTGCTGGAGGTGCTTCATGTCCTCCTAGTCTGTGATCATTATTTGCACTTGCAGCAGCAAGTCTTAGAAGTGGTGCATATCTATCCACAGCCTCCACTACAGAGCTCAAGAATACAAGGAACTGAGCGTTATCTTTAGGACTATCTCCAGGCTCAAGTAAGTTTGCACTTTCAGTTGCAAGAGACCAGTTGTTATGTTTTCCAGAACCATTTATCCCAGCAAAAGGTTTTTCATGTAAAAGAGCTACCAATCCATGTCTAACTGCTACTTTTTGGATAATATCCATAGTAAGCTGATTACTGTCAGTGGCTACATTTGCTGTAGAGAATACTGAGGCAACTTCAAATTGATTTGGTGCAACTTCATTATGCTTAGTCTTAGAACAAACTCCTATTTTCCATAGTTCAGTGTCTAGGTCTTGCATGAATGTTGCTACTCTTTCTTTTATAGTACCAAAGTAGTGACCTGTAAGCTCCTGCTCTTTTGCAGATCCAGCTCCTAATAAAGTTCTACCTGTATGTAAAAGGTCTAATCTTTTTTCAAAGAATTCTTTTTCAACTAAGAAATATTCCTGCTCTACCCCTAGAGTTGTAAAGGTCTTCTTAGTTTTAGTGTCCCCAAGAGCTTTTAAAACTCTTAAAGATTGTTTCTCAACAGCTGCCATAGATCTTAAAAGAGGCACTTTTTTATCTAAAGCGTGTCCTTTATATGAAACAAATGCCGTAGGAATGTAAAGAGTTATACCAGTCTGGTCTTCTCTCAAGAAAGCTGGTGATGTAGTGTCCCATGCTGTATATCCTCTGGCTTCAAAAGTAGCTCTTAGTCCTCCACTTGGGAATGAAGACGCATCAGGTTCTCCCTTTATAAGCTCTTTTCCGGAAAACTCGAGTATTACCGATCCGTCTGGACCTGGATTTACAAAAGAGTCATGCTTTTCTGCTGTAATTCCTGTAAGTGGCTGGAACCAGTGAGTAAAGTGAGTTGCCCCCTTCTCTAGTGCCCAGTCTTTCATAGCATTTGCAATAACTTCAGCTACATTTAACGTAAGATCCATTTCTCCGTTTTGTACTTTTCTAAACTCTTTAAAGATACTTTTAGGAACTCTTTGTTTTAACGTAGCCTCATTAAAACAGTTTTCCCCGTAGACTTCAGTCAAAGGCCGCACTTTGTAGTCATTATTTTTCATAAATATTTCCCCCTCTAATTGAAAATTATATAAAAAATGGGCAGGAATTCAAACGAATCCTATCCCATATTTCTGCACATGTAAAGCACACCATTTTCTCTGTAGACAGTTATCCCATAAACGGTCATTTGAATTTCGGAGACTGGAAATCTATCCAATGTTGAGCACTGGACGAATTTACTATATAAACCATCTTCTGTCGAAAAGCAAAATTTAGAAACCGCCACAAGAACCACCCTCCCAAAATTGTCAAATCAGAACACCCAAATATTTTTTGAAAAATGTACAAAACTATACCAGAACAACACAAAAGCATATATCCAGTAAATGGTTTTAATTAATTACTATTTATATAGTTAATATTTGAACTTTCTTACTGAGAATTTTATCATGGCTAAATAAAAAAATCAAGATTTTTTTTAAAAATAATTTTTGCATTTTTCCCAAAAATGGATACACCGGTGTCTGTGAGTTCGTTTTTCGTAATAACGTCTTCTGAGGAAATTCTCTCAGTTATATTAAATTTAAGCCCTTTGAGATGTGTCTTATGAGTTCTTTCAATATTAATGTAATCACCTTCTGTAAACCCTTCTTTTTTTACCTCAATATCGATTTTACTTTCTATGGATTTTCCAAGTATAGTATGAAAAATCAAATCAACCTCATAAGAATTTTTTAATATTTTGTAGAATTTTTCATTTGGTGCAATTTTTTCCTCATTACAAATAAAAATATATTTATTGAGAGTCTCTAAAACCTTTTGAATTTTAAATCTTTCTATTTTATTTTCTAAAGTGACAGTTGCAGATAAATATCCTATGTTAAATTCCAGCTTCTCTCCTGAAAAAAGATTCATAAAAAAATTATAAACCTCCAAAGCCCTTTTCACAGGAAGATTTTCAGCTATGGAATAGCCCAAATATCTATCTGTAGCTATTATTTTATTATTATCTTTTGATACTTTCCCCTCAAAGGAGATCTTGCACTCTCTGTTTTTAATTTCAAAATAATTAACTCCGTTTGATTTTAAGAACTTCAAAGAGAAATTCAAAAGAGTAGACTCACCGCATTTAATATCTACTTTCCCTATAGTTGTTATTTTTTCTTTCTGACTAAGTTCCGGGATGTTTGACCTGGATATAGGAAATTTCAAATTCCGATTAAAGTCTGACTGCATTTCAAAATAAGTTTTTACACTACCATTAAAGCCTTCTCCTACTACAATTTCTTTTACTACAGGTTCCTTTTGATTCTCTTCTAATGAAAAGAGCCTCGGTTTGTCATCAATGGCTGTTACTGGTACTTTTTTTTTACCGCCAGTCCTTCTTGTTCATCACTCGTGACAGGAATATGCTTCTCTTCAGTTAAGTATTTTTTTAACTCCTCTAAAAATTCAGTCTCATTTTGTTTTAAAAGTTTTATCTCATTTGAGTTCAGCCAGTTGATAGTATCTGTACTTATTATAGAGGATGAAGTCACAAAATAAGCATTTGGTTTTGAATCGCCTAATTTACTGTATACAAAAGATAAAATTTCTTTTGTATCAGGGTCTTCTAAATCATACCCAATGAACAAAAGCAATTTATTTTCTAACTCACGTTTTAAATTTTCAAAAAGTGGATTATATAAAGAGAGTGTCTTTAATTTTCTTAAATCCTGCTTTGTAACCAGCATTTTATCCAAATGCTCAAAATCGCCGTTTATTTTATATAACCTAGGCAGTTCCGATCCTAATTCAGTTTTATTCTGAACTTCTACCTTCTGAATAGATTTACCATAAGCATTTTCAATAAAAGCATCTAAATTTGTAGTGACTACTGCACTAATAAAAGGTGATTTTGGAAACAATTGGAAAAGATCGGAAGCTTCTTGGGAATTTAAATAAGAGTTTTTTAGTTTATTGAGAAGCTTTAATTTGCTCCCTGTTACACTGTCTAAGTATACTTGACAGACCTCGGCCAAAGAGTTGATATTGGAAACTTCTAGCTTTGAATGTTTGTCCAGGTCATTATACACAAGCTTGGCAAGATCTCTTTTACTAGGATAGCCCATTAATTTTCCTAAAATATCTCCTATCCACAATACAATATTCTCTCCGTCACGCAATCTATTTATAAAATTTGTCATAGTTTTTACTCCTTATAAATATTAATTATTTCTTAGCTTAGTATACCCTATTAATATCCATTGCACAACCTCAAAAAACAAAAGAAAAATAATATCCCCGCCTTTTGAGACGGGGATATTACTAGTCAAAAGCAACTTTAATAACATCTTCAAAATAATCTACAAAATGGACAGTGACTCCCTCTTTTATGTAATCAGGAAGACGTTCATAGTCCTTTCTGTTATCCTTTGGAATTATAAGAGTAAAAATACCAACTCTTCTTGCTGCGATTGTTTTTTCTCTTATTCCCCCTATAGGCAATACCTTACCTGTGAGTGTCAGCTCTCCGGTCATGGCCATATCTTTTTTTACGGCCCTTCCCTTTGCAAGAGAATATAAGGCCAGCGCCATTGTTATCCCTGCTGAAGGTCCGTCTTTTGGAGTGGCCCCAGCAGGAACATGAAGATGCACAGTATTTTTATCAAAATAGCTGCTTTCCTCTTCAGAACAGTCTTTTTCCTTGTTGAGATAGGATCTCACATATGAATGAGCAATTTCTGCAGATTCTTTCATGACACTTCCCAGCTGACCTGTAAGCTTAAAACCTTTTTCTTTATTACTTATGCCTGTAGCCTCTATATAAAGAGTGGCTCCACCCATGGATGTCCATGCCAGTCCCAATGTAACTCCAGGCACAGATTTTTGATAGAGTTCCTCTGTTATAAAGATTGGCTGACCTAAAAATTCTTCGAGATTTTTCTTGCTAATGCTTACTTTACTTACATCCCCCTCTGCTATACGAAGGGTTGTTTTCCTCATAATTTTTCTTATATTTTTTTCCAGATTTCTTACTCCTGCTTCTCTGGCGTATTTATCCACTACATCCTCTATAGCCCCTTTATTGATGTTGACCTCCTGCTTTGAGAGTCCGTGTTCCTTCATCTGATTGGGGATGAGAAATCTCTTGGCAATCTCTAGCTTCTCTTCCATGATGTAGCCAGGAAGCTGAATGACCTCCATACGGTCAAGGAGCGGTTTTGGAATAGTATCCATGGTATTGGCTGTTGTTATAAACAATATCTTTGAAAGATCATATCTTACATCCAGATAGTGATCCAAGAAATCTCTGTTCTGTTCCGGATCTAGTACCTCTAAAAGGGCAGAAGCCGGGTCACCCTGATAGCTGTTTCCTATTTTGTCAATCTCATCTAGCATGATGACAGGGTTAGAAGTCTCTACCCTTTTGAGGGCCTGTATTATCTTCCCTGGCATAGCCCCTATATAGGTCCTTCTGTGTCCCTTTATCTCAGCCTCATCCTTCATTCCTCCTACAGAAAATCTGTAGAATTTCCTGTTGAGAGTATTGGCTATAGATTTACCTATAGAGGTTTTCCCCACCCCTGGAGGTCCTACAAGGCAGAGTATAGACCCTGTTACGTTCCCGGTTTTCATTATGGTACTTATAAATTCAAGTATATTTGTTTTTACGTCTTGAAGACCGTAATGATCCTTGTCTAATATCGTTCTTGCTTTTTTCACATCCAGCCTGTCATCAGAATATATTCCCCAAGGAAGCTCTATAATAGACTGTATGTAAGATCTGGTCACATGATATTCAGGAGAGCTCTGATCAATCATCTTTAGTTTTTCAAACTGCTCCTCTACGACAATTTTAGCTTCTTCAGAGAGTTCTATCTCAGCTAACCGCTCTACCAGTTTTTCTATTTCAGCCTGTTTGTCGTCTTTTTCCATTCCCAGCTCTTTTTTTATGAGTTTCAGCTGTTCTCTCAGAAAATACTCTTTCTGCTGCTTACTTACCTTATCTTCTATCTGTCTCTGGATTTTTTCCTGAAGCTGAGATATCTCTAGCTCTTTTTTAAGGAGAGTCAGTAGTTTTCGGCATCTTTCTTCTAGATTGAACTCTTCTAAAAGATCCTGAAGCTCCCTGCTTTCTATTTTCAGCATGGCTGCTATAAGATCCATAAGTATACTAGGTTTGTCATAGGATACCTGGGACATGAGGAGTTTCAGTTCTTCCTGCATTATAGGATTTACCTTAAATATCTCTTTCAGAGATGTCATGATAGCAAGCATATACGCACGTACTTCATCATTGGGAGCTCCGCTGGGTTCCTGATTATATTCTACATTCCATAGCAGAAGCGGACTCTCCTCCACAGTTTTTATCTTCTTAAATCTGCTTATTCCCTGTACTATTATCTGCACGGTATTTGGTGAAATAGGTGTGATTTTGTGGATTTTAACCACGGTTCCCACATCATAAAGCTTTGACTTAAACAAGTCTATTTCATTTACCTCTTGTGTAAATACTAGCCCCATAAGTCTGTTTTCTTTTTCTTCTACTTTTCTTATTGCTTCAAGGAACTGTCCACCTGAAAATGTAATTGGAATCATTATATTAGGAAAAACAGGTCTTGTGACAATGGGCAGAATTACAAGTTTTTCAGGCATTATTTCATTGACACTGACAAGTTCTGTTATATTATTGTTATCAGCCATAGTGATCTCCTCCTTTTATGTTTTTCAAATAATAACTACAAAATTAGAATGAATTTCCTTTATATTTTATTCAGCTATTTTTTTTTAAAAAAATAACTCGAGGAAAATAACTTTAGTTTTGTATAACTATATTAAAGACGAGAGTTAGAGGTGAAATCACATGGTTCTAGAACATCTGATTTTTTTTGCCAAGTATATTTACTTTATAAATATTTTTTTTGTAGTGATAATAATCTTTTTTGAAAGAAAAAAACCGGTATACAGCCTGTTCTGGATTACTGTTCTTGTCCTGACTTCCTATGCAGGTTTTATTTCTTATCTGTTGTTTGGTCTCAGCTTTAGAAAAAAAAGGCTGAGCAAAAAATTTTATATGAGAAATATTTTTAGGACAGCAGCACCGTCTAAAAATAAAGATATAAAAAAACTGGAAAAATGGGAACAGATGGTACAGTATCTGGAGTTCACAGGAAAAAACAGGCTGACCTTTTCAAACAGTATAGAGGTATTTACCCATGGAAAAGAGCTTTTTCATGATATGAAAAGCGAGATAAAAAATGCAGATTCTTATATTCACATGGAATATTTCATCTTTGACAACGACCAGTTGGGAAAAGAATTCTTTTCTATTTTAAAGGAAAAGGCAAAATCCGGTGTA
>NZ_JBFHGC010000075.1:0-7303 GCF_041583315.1 Ilyobacter sp.
AATCCCTCATTCTCCGCCATTTACGTTAACTATATGGTAGGTAACTGCCATTTTTTTTTCCAAATAAATAAATTTTAAAAGCACCCATAGCTCAATTGGATAGAGCGTCTGGCTACGGACCAGGAGGTTAGGGGTTCGACTCCTCTTGGGTGCGCCACAAAAAAAAGTTGACAAAAAATGATTTTAAATGTAAAATTGTTTGTAAATTGAATAGAGATAACTTAAATGTTATAGTCAAAGAAGAAACGCCCGTTTCTCACCTTACTAGCCAAAGTAGCTACATAAGGTTAATCTAGTTGGTTTTTTTAATCAGCTATAGTTTTTTTATGAAAAATGAGCAGGGCGTTTTGTGTCCTGTTTTTTTATTGTTTAATCAATCCTAGGGGGTGTCTATTATTTCTGATAAGACTAGAATTAATGGAAAAATAAGAGCTAGAGAAGTAAGAGTTATATCTGACGCAGGGGAACAATTGGGAGTTATGAACACAAGAGATGCTCTTGCATTGGCAATGGAAAGCGATCTTGACCTTGTAGAGGTAGCATCAAATTCCACTCCGCCTGTATGCAAAATAATGGATTACGGAAAATTTAAATACGAGCAGGCTAGAAAAGCCAAGGAAGCTAAGAAAAATCAAAAACTTGTTATTGTAAAAGAAGTTAAATTCAAAGCTAGAATCGACAAACATGATTTTGAAACAAAAGCTAGCATGATTGAAAGGTTTCTTTCTAAAGAAAATAAAGTTAAGGTAACTCTTATGCTTTTCGGAAGAGAAAGAATGCATGCAGATCTAGGTATTAAAATTCTAGATCAGATTGCAGAGAGATTTTCTGAAACTGCAGATGTTGATAAAAAATATTTTGATAAGCAAAAGCATCTAATGTTGACGCCTAAAAAATAGTTTAAATATTTGAGAGGAGGATTATTAATATGCCAAAGATGAAGACTCATAAAGGAACAAAGAAAAGAGTAAAGATAACTGCTAAAGGGAAGTTTGTTGTTAAACATTCTGGTACAAGCCATATCTTAACTAAGAAAAAAAGAAACAAGAAAAACAAACTTAAAAAAGACTTCGTAGCTGGAGAAGGATCAGCTAGAAAGTTGAGAGTACTACTTCCAACTGGAGAAGGTAGATAATAAATTTCTTATTTTAAGTTGATGTTTAATATCAAATTTTTGTAAAGAGGAGGACTAGAAGAATGTCTAGAGTAAAAACTGGTGTTGTAAGAAGAAAAAGACATAAAAAGGTTTTAGATGCTGCTAAAGGGTATAGAGGAGCTTCAGGAGACGTTTTCAAACAAGCTAAACAAGCTGTAATGAGAGCAGAGGCTTATTCAACTAGAGATAGAAAAGTAAGAAAAAGAAAAATGAGACAGCTTTGGATCATAAGAATCAATGCTGCTGCTAGATTAAACGGACTTACTTATTCGCAGTTTATGAACGGTCTTAAGAAATCAGGAATCGAACTTGACAGAAAGGTACTTTCTGACCTTGCTGTAAACAACGCTGCTGAATTTTCAAAATTAGCTGAAACTGCAAAAAATGCTTAATAGCAATTGTTAAAGTCTCTGCCCTGTGCAGAGGCTTTTTTTTATCCAAATTATTCATAAAAAGTCACTTGAAATACTTGGAATACAAAAACAACGGCGGTTCAAATATGTCCTAAGAAGATGAAGAAATTCTCTTCTGTAATAGCAATTTCAATGAGTATAAAACCACTGTAAAAAGATCGATTATTTAGTATGTAAACGCAATATTATGGTGAAAGAAAACCATTTTACTTTTTATCATTTCGTGCTATAATGAAGCATACGGTTAAGGGGGGTACAGGCAGTATAACTTTAAAGGGGGGAAAGCTAGTTAGTAGCGAATCTTATGCTTAGAACAGAAATTTTTAAAGAGTATTGTGTGAATAAAGACCTCTCTGTTAGAGAGGAAGAAGTAAGGATGCTCTTACTTGAAAATCCTACTGATATTAAACTACTTAGAGAATTAGCAGCAATATTGTATTATAAAAAGGAAGCCAAGGAAGCCATTAAAATTTATGAAAAACTTATAAGACTTGAGCCTGAAAACGCAGATTTTTTAGCTTTTTTAGGATATCTCTATTATGAGCTGGATATAGAGCCTAAGGCGATAGAATATTTTAACAGGTCTTTAGATATATCTCCAGATGCACCATTTGTATATTTTCTGCTGGGAAATGCATATTCTAGAAATGGAGATATCATATCGGCTATAAAGAGTTATGACTTTTCAATATTTTTAGATTTTGATATTTACACTGCACATCTTGATTTTGCAAAAAAATATGAAGATATGGGTAGAATACAGAGAGCACTTAAAGAATATATAACTGCCTATGAGATAGATCCTAGGGATGAAGAGATAAAAAATAAAATTATGTTTTTAAAAAAAGAGCTTGAATGTGCTTAAAAAACCTCCCTTAGGGGAGGTTTTTAAACTTATTATATGTATTTTTCGTCGAATGAATGTGATTTGACTTTTATTATAACTAAGGTTATAATTGTTTTTTAAATATGTGTTATAATTTTCTTAATTATTCAAAAGAAGAGGTGTTATTTGATGATACTACTATTTATGGGGCTATTTATATTATTTGTTTTATTTTTAGGTCCGACCAATGCATTTAGAGCTTTGCCCTTTATATTTATTTTGTGGCTATTATTTTCTTTTTTCGGATTTATTATCATAAATTTTTTCCCGGTAATACTGATACTACTTATTGTTAGCTACTTTAGAAATAAGAATAATCCAAAAAGCACAGGCAGAACCCATTATTACCATTTCGGTGGAAATGCAGATTTTGATGAGTTTTTCAGGAAAAACGGTGGTCAAAACAGCGGGCATTATCAAAGAACCGGGAGTGGATATGCCGGAAATAACTTCGGAGGATTTGAGGATACAACAAAATACTATAATCTACTTGGGATAAATAAGGGTGCCACTCAGGAAGAGGTAAAAAAAGCCTATAGAGAGATGGCCAGAAAACATCATCCGGACAAATATGCCACAGCTGATGATGATGTAAAAGATTACCATGAAAAGAAATTTAAGGAGATAAATGAAGCCTATGAAAAATTAACAAGAGGGGCTTTATAGGAGGGGGGATATAAAATGGAACTTACTTTAACTACGCCAGCACTTTTATTTTCTACTGTTTCTCTTTTGATGATAGCTTATACAAGCAGGTTTTTGGCAATGGCAGCTCTCATAAGACAGCTCCATGAAAAAGCAATGCTTCAGGGAGAAACTACTGAGGGAATTTTGAGGCAGATTGTAAACCTTAAGAAAAGAGTAAAACTCACAAAGAATATGCAGTTTGTAGCTATACTGGCGCTAATATTATCAGTTTTATCTATACTGGCTCTTTTTTTAAAACTTTTATTTTTAGGAGAAGCATTTTTTTTCCTGAGCCTTATTCTTTTGGTATGCTCTCTAATTATGTCTGCTATGGAGATACAGTTATCTGTATCGGCTCTCACTATACAGCTCACTCATTGTATAGGGGACAGCTGTTCCATTGAAGATTTTAAAAGACTAGATGAAAAAATATTTTATGAAAAACTGAAAGGTAAAATATAATAAAACAACAAAACCCTCTGCAGTGCAGAGGGTTTTGTTGTGCTTTGAATAAATACGGAGGTAGAGATGACCCTGAGAAAATTAGAGATATTCTATTGTGTCGCAGAAAAACTGAATATGACAACAGTATCTAAAGAGATGCACATAAGTCAGCCTGCAATAAGCCAAATGATAAAAGAGATGGAAGAGGAACTGGAAGTGAGGCTGTTTAATCGTCTGGGGAAAAGGCTTTATCTCACTGACGAAGGTGAACTTTTTAAAACCTACTCAAGGAGAATGCTGAATCTTTATCAGGAATTTGAAGAAGTTTTAGAAGAAAAAAAAGATTTCAAAAAAGGTAAATTGAAACTAGGGGCAAGCTCTACAATAGGTATATATGTGATGCCTAAGCTCATACAGGAGTTTATAAAGGAGTTTCCCGAAATAGATATCTCTCTCAAAATAGGGAATACCGAAGACATTGCAAATATGATTCTTAAGAATGATATAGATTTTGCCTTTGTAGAAGCCGAAGTGGATATGAACGAAATAAAGAGTGAAGAGATATGGAAAGATGAACTTATACTAATAACTAATCCAAAACATAAGTGGGGAGACCTCTGTGAGATAGATGAAAGTGAACTTAAAAATGAAAAATTTATTTTAAGGGAAGAGGGAAGCGGGACCAGAAAGGTTTTTGAGGCAGCAATGAAAAATAATCATATAAAGTACAGAGAGTCCTTTACTCTTGGCAATACCGAAGCTATAAAAGAGATTATAATGACTGGATTAGGAATAAGCTGCCTATCAAAATTAACTGTGAAAAAAGAACTTGATGAGGGTAAACTAAGAGGGTACAGAATAAAAAAATTTGAAATAAACAGAGAGTTTAATCTTATTCATCACAAGGATAAGCACTTTTCTTCTCTAATGAAAGAATTTATACAAAAAGGAAGAGACAGGGAGATTTGATGCTGTTAAGTACAGTTTATTTATTATGTGTGAATTTTGTATCTATTGAAAATTATTGACAATTATGTTATAATTTTCTAGATTTTGTTTAGGAAAACTTATACTGGGGGAAAAGTTATGAAGTTGAAAACTTTAATTTTAGCTGCAGGAAAAGGCACTAGAATGAAGTCTGATTTACCGAAAGTTCTACATAAGGTAAACGGGATTCCTATGATAAAAAAAATTATAGAGATCCTTGAAAAGCTCAATTCTAAAGAAAATATTCTGATTTTAGGTCATGAAAAAGAGATGATCCTTGATGCTCTTGGAGATGTACAGTATGTGGTGCAGGACAAGCAGCTTGGTACTGGGCATGCTATAATGATGGCAGAAGAAAAGCTGAAAGACTATGACGGAGATATAATGGTAGTTTGCGGAGATACACCTGTTCTGACTTCAGAGACATTGGAAAAAATGTATAAAAAGCATACTGAGTCTGGTGCTGTTACAACTATTCTCACATCGATTGTGGAAGATCCTTATGGATACGGAAGAATAGTAAAAGAAAATAACACGGTCAAGGCTATAGTAGAGGAAAAGGAAGCAAAAGAGGACGAAAAGAAGATAAAAGAAATCAATGCAGGGGTTTACTGTTTTGACTCCAAAAAACTTTTTGAAGCTCTTTCTAAGATAGAAAAACACGTTGAAAAGGATGAATATTACCTGACTGATGTTATCGGCATCAATGTCAATGACGGTGAAAAAGTGGAAACATATATATTGGAAAATAATGAAGAAGTTTTGGGCGTAAACTCTAAGGTCCAGCTTGCAGAGGCAGATGCCATACTGAGAAACAGAAAGAATACCGATCTGATGAACAACGGAGTTATACTGATAGATCCTAAAAATACATATATAGAGGACAGTGTAGAAATAGGTATAGATACAGTCATCTACCCTGGGGCTTTACTTCAGGGAAAAACCGTTATCGGAAAAAACTGTGAGATAACCGGGGATACACGAATATTAGATTCCAAAATTGGTAACAATGTTATTATACAAAGCTCAGTAATAAAAGAAAGTATTTTGGAACAAGGGGTGACAATAGGTCCTTTTGCCCACATCAGGCCGAAATCACACTTAAAAGAAAAAGTACACATAGGAAACTTTGTGGAAGTAAAAAAATCTGTCCTGGAAACTGGAGTAAAGGCTGGGCATCTTACTTATCTCGGGGATGCTGAGATAGGGGCAGACACCAATATAGGGGCCGGAACGATCACTTGCAACTATGATGGTAAAAATAAGCATAAGACAAAAATCGGTAGAAATGTATTTATAGGAAGTGATACTATGCTTGTGGCTCCATTAGAGATAGGTGACGAAGCACTTACTGGAGCAGGTTCGGTAATCACAAAGGATGTTCCTTCGAATGCATTGGGAGTAGCTAGAAGTAAGCAGACAATAAAAAAGGAGTGGAATAAAAAGTAATGATAAGAGAAGTGAGAGATGTAAAGATTTTTACAGGGAATTCAAATATCAACTTAGCCAGACAAATCGCTGAAAAGTGTGGACTTCCTTTAGGAGATGCAAACATTGTTAGGTTTAAAGATGGTGAAATTTATGCAAGAATCAATGAAACTGTAAGAGGATGCGATGTGTTTATCATCCAATCAACTTCAGAACCGGTAAATGAAAATCTTATGGAGCTTTTGATATTTATCGATGCCCTAAAAAGAGCTTCGGTAAAAACTATAAATGTTGTTATCCCTTATTACGGCTACGCAAGACAAGATAGAAAAGCGAGCCCAAGAGAGCCAATTACATCTAAACTTGTAGCTAATCTTTTGACTGTAGCCGGAGCCAGCAGAGTTTTAACTATGGATCTTCACGCTAACCAGATTCAAGGATTCTTTGATATTCCAGTAGATCACCTGCAAGCCCTGCCTATACTTGCAAAATATTTCATAGAAAAGGGTCTAAGCGGTGACAACGTAGTAGTAGTATCTCCAGACGTTGGAGGGGTAAAGAGAGCTAGAAAACTGTCTGAATGGCTTGACTGTAAAATAGCCATCATCGACAAAAGAAGGCCAAAGCCAAATATGTCAGAGGTTATGAACCTTATAGGAGAAGTAGAGGGGAAAACTGCTATATTTATCGATGATATGATAGATACAGCCGGGACAATAACAAATGGTGCTGAAGCGATAATAAAAAGAGGGGCAAAAGAAGCTTATGCTTGCTGTACCCATGGAATTTTATCAGGTCCTGCAATGGAGAGACTTGAAGCTTCACCACTTAAAGAGGTTGTTGTAACTGACTCTATAAACCTTGTTGAAGAAAAGAAAATAGGAAAAATAAAAGTACTTTCTGTAGATCTGATTTTTGCAGAAGCAATAAAAAGAATTGTAAATAACGAGTCTATTTCTGAACTTTTTGAGAAAAGATAATAATTTTTAAATTTTGGACACTCCATATTGGAGTGTCTTTTTTTACACTTTTATTAACTGATGGCAAGTATTCTGAAATAAAAAAAGGTTTCCAGATTATCTGGAAACCTAAAAATCTTAATAGTGCCATTAGAATTTAATTTCACCGTTTATAATTTTTTCTTTTATCTCGCTTAATTTGTTTAATTTTTCTTCTCCGATAACGTCTTTTGTATTTGCAAAATCAGTAGTTCCTACACCATTTTCAGCTACTCCGAATCTATTGACACCAGCTCTGAAATCGTTGTCTAAAATCTGTTTTACAGTATCATATACAGCTATA
>NZ_JBFHGC010000076.1:0-7223 GCF_041583315.1 Ilyobacter sp.
ATGAAATTCCTGAATACATGTCGAGAGAACTCCCACTGGCAGGAGGTACCTTCGTCCAGGCTGAGTCGGAGATTGCAGCGATAAATATGGTCTACGGGGCTGCCGGTTCTGGAGCCAGGGTTATGACATCTTCATCCTCTCCTGGAATATCCCTAAAACAAGAGGGAATATCCTATATTGCAGGTGCAGAACTCCCCTGTCTTATTATAAATGTTATGAGGGCAGGACCGGGGTTAGGTGGAATACAGCCTGCCCAGGCTGACTATTTTCAAGCTGTAAAAGGCGGAGGACATGGAGATTATCACCTGCCTGTTTTTGCTCCTGCAAGTATTCAAGAAGCTGTTGATCTCATACCCACAGCCTTTGAAGTGGCTGATAAATACAGAACTCCTGTAATGATATTAGCAGACGGCATGATCGGTCAGATGATGGAGGCTGTTGAATTTAAAGATTTACCAAAAAAAACACCAGTAGAAAAAAAATGGGCAACTACAGGTACAAGGGGAAAAAGAGAACCGAATATTATAACCTCCTTAGATCTTGATTCCCATAGACTTGAAAAACACATCCTAGAAATCAAAAAAAAGATGGATCTGATTTGTGAAAAAGAGTGCAGGTGGGAAGAATATAATATAGAAGATGCAGATATTGTTGCGGTGGCTTATGGTACCACCTCTAGAATTTTAAAAAGCGCTGTTGAAAAATTAAAAAATAAAGGTATCAATGTAGGCATTTTAAGACCTATAACACTTTTCCCATTCCCTTATCGCGTGCTGGAAAATCTCCCTGAAAGAGTCAAGGCTGTCTTAACAGTTGAAATGAGTACCGGGCAAATGGTCGAAGATGTAAGGCTAGGAGTAAGAGGAAAAATTCCTGTTCATTTTTACGGCAGAACCGGTGGAGTGATACCTACTCCTCAAGAGATTATAGATAAGGTTGAGAAGATTCTTGGAGGTGGGGAGTGATGGAAGTTGTTTTTCAAAAGACAAAAGGACTGACAGATGCAGTAACTCACTACTGCCCAGGGTGCACCCACGGAATAATACACCGGCTTGTAGGAGAAGTTTTAGAGGAACTGGGAGTTTTGGAAAAAAGTATAGGGGTGGCTTCTGTAGGCTGCTCTGCACTCTCATATAAATATTTCAATTGTGATATGCAGGCTGGTCCCCACGGAAGAGCTCCTGCTCTAGCCACAGGCATAAAAAGAGTTAATCTAGACTGTACTGTATTCACCTACCAGGGAGATGGAGACCTAGCTTCTATAGGGTGTGCAGAGATAATCCATGCTGCCCTCAGAGGTGAGAACTTCACAACAATTTTTGTGAATAATGCTGTCTATGGAATGACCGGAGGACAGATGGCACCTACCACTCTAATCAATCAGAAATCCACCACCTCTCCCTATGGAAGAGATAAAAAAATTCACGGAATGCCTATCAAAATGTCAGAGATTCTTGCTACTCTAGACAGGGCTGTCTATGTGGTTAGAGTTTCTGTCCACGATCCAAAACACGTGAGAGAGGCAAAAGCAGCTATAAAAAAAGCCTTTGAGCTTCAGATAAAAGGTGAGGGATTTACCATTGTAGAAGTATTGTCTACCTGTCCTACGAACTGGGGTATGACCCCTATAGAGGCTCTCGACTGGCTAAAGGATAATATGATTCCTTACTATCCTTTAGGAGTTATAAAATCTCCTGAAAAGGAGGATGATTGAGATGACAGAAAAAATAATCTGTGCAGGATTTGGAGGACAGGGAGTTATGGTTCTCGGAAAGCTCATTGCATATGCAGGAATGCTCAATGACAGGCAGGTATCCTGGTTGCCGTCATACGGACCTGAGATGAGAGGAGGAACTGCCAATTGTCATGTTATCCTTTCAGAAAAACCAATTGGATCTCCCATAGTTTCAGGAGATGCAGACTTTGCTATTGTTATGAATAAGCCATCTCTGGATAAATTTGAGCAGTCCCTTGTCCCAGGAGGAAGGCTTTTGATTAACAGTTCCCTCATATCTGACAAAGCAAGTCGGAAGGATATAGAGGTCTATTATATCCCTGCAAATGAAATCGCATCTGAATGCGGAATTGAAAAAGATTCAAACTTAGTTATGTTAGGAGCCTATCTGGCATTAACAAAATCAATAAAAGAAAAAGAAGTTATTGAAGCCTTTACAAAGGTTTTTGACAGTGAAAAAGCTAAGCTTATTCCTCTTCATAAAAAAGCTCTTGAAAAGGGAGCTAAATCTTTGAAACTTTAAATAATAGCAAAAGGGAAGGCTTATCGATAAGCCTTCCCTTTTTAATTAACTATCTTTTTTCTCTGTCACATTTATTTTTATTGCTCCAAATTTACATTTTTCATAGCAAAGCTGGCATCCGATACATTTTTCTTCGATTACCTTATGCTTTTGTTTTACTTCTCCCTCTATAGCATCTACAGGGCACACTCTTGCACAGGCTGTACATCCGATACATTTCTCTTCTATAATTTCAGCCTTTTTTATCTCTTTTACTTCACTTGTTATTGCATTAGTAGGACATTTGATTGCACAAAGACCACACTGAATACATTTTTCAGGATCTATTTTAGCCAGGTTGTTCTTTAAATCGATAGCATCTACAGGACAACATCTTACACATACACCGCATCCGATACATGCCACACTACAGTTCTTTCTTGCGACTGCACCTTTTTCTCTTGAAGAGCATAAGACTGTGACTTTTTGATTCTGGGGAGTCATGGTTATTACCCTTTTAGGACACTCTTTGACACACTTCTCACATGACACACACTTGTCTTCATTAATGACAGCTACACCCTTGTCTGTTATTGTTATGGCATCCACAGGACACACCGATGCACAATCTCCATATCCTAGACATGAATGCCAGCATGATTTATCCCCACCAAAATATAACATTGCTGTTGCACAGCTTTTAAGCTCTACATCAAAATCATAAAGTTTAGTAGTTCTGGTATTATCACCTTGACAGAGTACTCTTGCAACAATTTTTTCTCCGCCTGTCTCTGCAGTCATACCCATTATTTTACCTACAGCCTCTACAACCGCAGCGCCTCCTGGGGCACAAGAGGTTATTTCCGCTCCCTCTAGAGCTATTGCTTCAGCATAACCTGCACATCCAGGAAAACCACATGCTCCACAGTTTATTCCCGGAAGAACTTCCATTATTTTTTCAACATTGGGATTAACTTCTACCTCAAATTTCTTTGATGCAAAGGCCAGGAAAAGTCCCATAAAAAGTCCTATTCCTCCCAATATCAAAACTGGTATTAATATTGCTTCCATTTTTGACTAACCTCCCAAAAATCTAGATTTGCATTCCACTGAATCCCATAAAAGCCATGGCAAGAAGTCCTGCCGATATAAATGCTATCGGTACTCCCTGGAATGGTCTAGGTACATCAGCATATTCCAGTCTTTCCCTTATTCCTGCCAGTAAAACAAGAGCAAGAGTAAATCCTATAGCACCTGCAAAACCATTTATTACTGTTTCTATAAAGTTGAATCCCTCTTGAATATTTAGAATAGCAACTCCTAGTACAGCACAGTTTGTCGTTATAAGCGGTAAAAATACACCTAAAGCTTTATACAGATGAGGAGATGTTTTTTGAATAGCCATCTCTACAAATTGTACAAGGGAAGCTATTATCAAAATAAACGCTATGGTCTGTAAATATTCTAATCCGTATGGAACTAATAAGAACTTATAAACTATCCAAGTTACTGCAGAGGCCAAGGTCATAACAAAGGCAACCGCCATACCCATTCCTATAGATGATTCTACTTTTTTTGATACCCCCATGAAAGGACAGATACCAAGGAATTTGGCAAATATAAAGTTATTTATAAATATTGCACCGACAATTATTGAAAACAAATTTCCTAAATCCACAGATTACACCTCCACACTATTCTGGATTTTCTCGCTTTTTTTAATTTTTATATAATTCTGCGTTGCGATTATACATCCTATAGTTATAAATGCTCCGGGAGCAAGTATAAATATCAGTGCAGGACTAAAACCTTCAGGAATAAATGAAATATTAAATAGTGACCCGTTTCCAAGTACCTCTCTTATTCCACCAAGAATAGTGAGTGCCAGAGCAAACCCTAGACCTGTTCCTACTCCATCTAGGAAAGACAGAAAAACTCCGTTTTTAGCCGCAAAACTCTCTGCTCTCCCTAAAACTATGCAGTTAACAACTATCAGAGGAATAAATAGTCCAAGTACTGCATATAAAGCAGGTACATAGGCCTTCATTATCATTTCTACTATTGTAACCAGAGAGGCTATTACCATTATATATGCCGGAATTCTTACCTTATCCGGAATACTCTTTTTTATTGCTGATATTATACTGTTTGAGCATACCAGTACAGCCATTGTAGCCAGTCCCATTGCCAGGCCATTTATTGCCGAGCTTGTCACTCCAAGTGTTGGACATAGTCCTAAAAGTAGCACAAATACAGGATTCTCTTTTATGAGTCCCTGAGTGAGTATTTTCATCTCTTTTTTACCCATTAGTTCTTCACCTCAGTTTCATAAATAGAAAGAGCTTTCATCATTCCAGTGTAAACTGCCTGAGGAGAAATAGTCGCTCCTGCAAAGGCATCTGTAGACTTATTGAACTCATATCCTAATTTTTTACCGATCCAATGTGACTGCCATTCTGGGTCAGATACCTTAGATCCCAAGCCTGGTGTTTCCTGATGACCGATTATATTGAGTCCTTTGATCTCACCTTCTGATCCAAAACCTAAAACAAAATTTATATTTGCAGCATAGCCTGGCTGGGCTACAGTTACTACATATCCAACGATTTCTCCGCCGTCACTGTACCCTGGTACATAATCCAGTCCCTCGACACTTTTCTTCTCTTCTTCGTTAAAAGAAACTGCACCTGGAAGAACCTTTATCCTGGCCTCATTTACAGCTTTTTTTGCGTTTGCAGCGATTACATCTTTTGTCATATTATTTACAGATGCCAGTATACCGGCAGAAATGGCAGCTATAGACAAAAGTACCAGTCCATAATGTACAAATCTATTCATTATTTTGCCACCTCCCCGAATTTTTTCGGAGCGGTATATCTGTTTATGATTGGAACTACTCCATTCATAATGAGTATTGCAAATGCCGTTCCTTCAGGATATCCACCTTTTAATCTGATTGCAGAAATAAGTAGCCCTATTCCTACAGCATAATAAATTTTACCTTTTTCAGTATAAGGACTTGTAACCATATCAGTAGCCATGAAAAATGCTCCTAAGAAAAGTCCTCCAGAAAGTATATGAAGAAGTGGATTTGCACCTGCCAGTGCAGTCATAGCAAATACTGTTCCTATTATTATTGCCGGAACTCTCCAGTCAACCTGTTTTTTCTTTATGAGATAAACTCCCCCTATAAGAATCGCCAGTGCTGATGTCTCCCCCAAAGAACCTCCCATTTTTCCAAGTAAAGCCTGAAAATAAGGATTTCCTCCTTCTAATAGGGCTCCGTTTAGATCAAGACCTCTTTTCATTGCATCTAGAACAGTAGCGCCTGCATTTCCGTCATAATAAAATGTAGTTATTGCCACTGGCCAAGATGCCTGGACAAAGGCTCTACCTACAAGAGCAGGGTTAAATATGTTGTGTCCCAGTCCTCCGAAAACCATCTTACCTAAAGCTATGGAAACTACAGATCCCACTATAACATAAGGTAGCGGCATGAAGGCCGGAATTACGAATGCATATAATATCCCTGTGATAATTGCACTTCCATCAAAAATAGCGATATCCTGCTTCATCACTTTCTGACAAATCCATTCTGTGACCATGCAAGAAAGAACTGCTGTTACCGTTACTGTCAGTGCCCTCATTCCAAAAACATATATTGCCATGAGAAGAGCCGGTACAAGTGCTATTACCACATCATACATTACATCTTCTACTCTCTCTTTGGTTCTTATATGTGGTGAAGGACCCATTTTCAAAATCTTTTCCACGTTTTCTCCTCCTGATTACTACTTTTTCATTGTTCTGAGTTTAGCTTTTCCAATTTTTATAGCTTCAGTTAGTGGTCTGTTTGCAGGACAGATATATGAACATGATCCACATTCTATACAGTCCATAAGGTGATGTTTTCCCATCTCTTCCCATTGTTTAAACCT
The DNA here is from genome assembly GCF_041583315.1 of Ilyobacter sp. Taxonomy (NCBI): domain Bacteria; kingdom Fusobacteriati; phylum Fusobacteriota; class Fusobacteriia; order Fusobacteriales; family Fusobacteriaceae; genus Ilyobacter; species Ilyobacter sp. The sequence goes on from NZ_JBFHGC010000076.1 coordinate 6,176, forward strand.
TGCTAATTTTGCATACATATTCGGCAGAAGATCTATAGGACATGCCTTGACACATTTCCCGCATACTATACATGATTTAGGTTTATAGGGATTCGTTTCCTCTTTTGTAAGAGCCAGCAGTCCTGATGTACCTTTTACTACAGGGACTGTTTCGGTGTGCTGAGCCATTCCCATCATAGGTCCCCCCATGACTAATTTCTCCATGGATTCTCTGTTTGTTGCCACATAATCCAATATTTCTGAGAACATTGTTCCTATTCTAACCTTTAGATTTGAAGGTCTCTCTACAGCCTTACCGGAAACTGTAACAATTTTCTCAATAAGAGGTTTTCCCTCGACTAATCCTTCATAGATCGCTCCTGCTGTTCCTGTGTTCTGAACCACAACTCCAACTGCAGAAGGAAGTCCCCCGGAAGGTACGTCCCTATCTAAGACTGCTTTTATAAGCTGCTTTTCTCCACCTTGAGGATACTGAGTTTTTAGCATTGCTACCTCTATAGCTGTCCCCTCGCAGGCTTTTTTCATTTTTTCTATAGCTTCTGTTTTATTGTCCTCTATACCTATAATAGCTCTGTTCACACCGAGAATCTTATTTATAATTTTGATTCCCTCCACTATCTTATGTGGCTCTTCAATCATCAGTCTGTTGTCCGAATTTAGATAAGGCTCGCACTCTGCACCGTTTAAGAGCAATACATCTATGGTCACATCTTTTGGAGGATTTAGTTTTATATGTGTAGGGAAACAAGCTCCTCCTACCCCTACTATTCCTTTTTCTCTTACCATTGCCAAGAGTTCTTCTCTAGTGGCCTTTTCCCAGTCTTTTATCTTGGTAAGTTCTGCCCACTCCTCTTTTTCATCATTTTCGATCACTACAGTCTTTACCTTTCCACTTAGTGGGAAGGGCATAACTTCTATTTTTTTTACTACTCCACTCACTGGAGAATGAACCGGTGAAGACACAAAAGCCTCAGAATCAGCTATCTTCTGACCCTTTAATACCCTGTCCCCTACTTTTACATTGGGATCTAATGGAGCTCCAATATGC
>NZ_JBFHGC010000077.1:0-7220 GCF_041583315.1 Ilyobacter sp.
ATAAATCTATTTTTCACCCTGACCACCTCTTTTTCTGTTCATATACAGGTTTCCAAATATAAGTGCTCCCCCCAGAGCTATAAAAACAACTCCCCTTGTGAGAGTGGATATCTTATAATCTAAAAATCTGGTGGCAATGAGTCCTCCGGTAATAAGGCTCCCCTTATTAAATAGCTTCACATCCTCTTTTTTAAATCCGTCGACTATTAAATATCCCCCTATACCCATAAAATAGACATTATATACCACAAATCCCCAGTTAAAAAACAGAGGTAAGAGCACGAGAGGTACATTCCACAGGAGAATATTTTTAAAATTTTCTTTTTTTCTCAGCAGAAGCACCAGTATCAGCACATAAAAAACAGTAGAACCCCAGAACACTTTATCAAAAATAAGGTCATCGAACAAAAAATAATTCTTTTTAAAAGTTAAAAAATAAGCCATTATTATAGTCAGCTCTTCTCCCGCTCTGTTCAGACCCAGAGGAAAGATATAGGCCCCTGCAAAAAGTCCGCTGTACAAAAGAAGCCCTGCCTTAGAACCCCCTGAAACATCTCCGTACCATCTAAGGGCTCCTGCCAGAATTATTAGTTTTGACACAGTCTCTCCGAGACCCCCTATACCCTCTTTTCTCTTAAAAAACAGAAATACTGCTGAGCCAAGAAAAAGATATATGAGGATATTACCTTGAGAACTCTGATACATATACAAAACCAGGCTGTAGACAAGTGAATTTATTCCACCGCCTGCAAGATAAAAAACAGGAAGGCTGAGAGCACTCCAGGCAAGATAGAACCCTTTATCCTCACCTGAGATATTATACATCTGAGATATCATAGCTATGGAAAGCCCCACCATCAGAATCAGAAATACTCCTGCTCCTGAAACAAACTCCTTTTTTTTCTTCAATGAAAAATAGAAGAAACCCTGCCCTGTCAAAAGACCACCTATAAGAATACCCGTCTTAACCTCTCTCGTTATTTTCGACCAGTTATATGCAAATAAAAGAATTATTCCCAATCCTATCAGCAGGCATCCTGCAGTTATAAAAAAATTAAAAATGCTTTTTTTGCCGTCACCTTCTCTAACGTAAAATTCCTCTATACCCTCATAAATTTCATCTGTTATTACTCCCAGACCACGAAGTCTTGCCAGCTCTTTTAAGACAATCTTCCCCCTCATAACCGCCTCCTGCTTCAATAAATTTTTATATAAAAACATAAATATCCTCAAAATAAAACATATAAAACTATTCTGTGATATAGAGTTCTTCCTTTAAAAAAAAAGCCCTGCACAAGGCAGGACTATTTTACAAGATATTTCATAGGATTGTACGGCACTCCGTTTTTCCTTATTTCAAAATGAAGATGAGGACCCGTTACTCTTCCTGTCATCCCTGTTTTACCTATAACCTGACCCTGTTTTACATACTGGCCTGGTTTTACATTTATGTTGGTCAAGTGTGCAGCTCTGGTTTCATACCCTCCGGAATGTTTTATGATTATTATCTTACCATAACCACTCATCCATCCTGCATAGCTCACTTTTCCATCTTTGGCAGCATAGAGAGGTACATACTGTGCTTTCAGGTCTACACCTTTATGATATATATATCTCTTTAATACAGGATGAAATCTTCTACCAAAGGGACTGGTTACACCCTTCCATTTTACAGGCATACTGAAGTCAACACTTCTTTTTTTAGCCGCAGCCTGCTTTACTACATGTTTTAAGTCTGGATTTGGCAGGTAAAGACTTTGACCTGCTTTAAGGGAATTATTCTTAAGTTTATTATAATTCATTATATCGTCAATCTTCACATTATACTGCTTTGAAATCTTGTAAAGGGAATCTCCTTTTTTTACCTTGTAGAATATTCCGTTTCCAGAGATTATATTCAGCTTGTCTCCCACCTTTAGGACGCTTCCTAACTGGGGATTATTTGCCCTCAAAACTGCCAGTTCCTGATTGAACTTTTTGGCTATTTTATAAAGTGAGTCTCCTGACCTTACCTGGTAAATTTCAAAAGTAGGAACAGAAAAACTCTTTTCCTCAGGTTTTTTTACATCCTCCACTTTTTCCACATTGAGAACATACTCTTTTTCTATTGTTATAAAGTTGCTTTCCAAAACCTCAAAACCACCGTTGGCAGCATCTGTAGCTTCATAATAATCTGTAAACTTTTTAACATCTATAACCTCTCTGCTAAGAACCCTGGACACCTGAACTGCCAATATAAGCATGATGACCACAAGAACTGTCAAAAGGTTCGTAAATCTTCTATTCACTTTCTATTTATCCCCCTTCTGATAAGCTTTTAAAAGGTCATCATTACTTTCTGTAGACTCGATTGTATCAATAAGTTTCTTAGTTGCAGTGGCTCTGTCATATTCTGAAAGATATCTTCTTATCCCCCATATAAGTTCGAGCTTATTTTCCTTTATCAAAAGTTCTTCTTTTCTTGTACCTGATTTTTGGATGTCTATGGCTGGATAGATTCTCAGCTGAGACAGATTTCTGTCTAGGTGGATCTCCATATTTCCCGTCCCTTTAAATTCTTCATAGATGACATCGTCCATCTTACTTCCTGTATCGACCAAGGCTGTAGCCACTATAGTCAGACTTCCGCCCTCTCTTATATTCCTTGCAGACCCGAAAAACTTTTTTGGATAGTACAGTGCAGTAGGATCTATTCCTCCGGAAATAAGTTTTCCACTGGAAGGAATCACTATATTATAAGCCCTTGCAAGTCTTGTAAGGGAGTCCATGAGTATAATTATATCCTCACCGTCTTCGAGTTTTCTTTTTGCTTTTTCCAAGACCATTTCAGTTACCTTGATATGATTTTTAGGATCCTCGTCAAAGGTCGAAGAGAAAACTTCCGCACCCTTTACTGTCTCCTTTATATCGGTAACCTCTTCCGGCCTTTCATCTATTAGGAGTATCCATACCTCAGAATTTTTGTTGTTCTCGATTATTGAGTTGGCAATACTGCTTATAAGCATTGTTTTTCCGGCTTTTGGAGGTGCTACTATTAGACCTCTCTGACCCTTGCCTATAGGGGCTATAAGGTCTATTATTCTTCCAGACAGGTTTTTTCTGTCTGTTTCCAATATAAGCTGCTCAGTTGGATAGGCTGGTGTAAGCTCATCAAAAGGAACTCTTGACTCTGCCTTTTGTATATCTCCGCCATTCACCAGAAGAACTTTTCTGAGGGCATAGTTTTTTTCATCTCCCACAGGTTCTCTTACCTCTCCTAGGATGAGGTCACCGGTTCTGAGCTTAAACCTTCTGGCCTGGGAAGCGGATACATACACATCTTTTTCTACATTTGTATCCCTTAAAAAACCATATCCGTCTCCTAAAACGTCTAGAGTTCCCCATGCTATGGTATGTCCTGTGAGATTTTCATAATACTCTTCTATTATATCCACAAGCTCTTTTTTCTTATATCTATTCCAGCTCTCTATCCCAAGCTGTCTTGCGATCTCTTTAAGCTCTGTTAATAAAAAGTTATTTAAATTATCCATAATAAACATACCACCTATTAATATCTTTTCAAATAAAGTATATACATCGCCAAAATATAAACTGCACCGATAATCCAAGAGTCTATTTTCTTTTTCTTTTTTCTAAAAAGAATTCCGATCATAAATACCAGAAGTACCACAAGAGACAGTACCGCCGAGATAATATGAAATTCTGTGAGGCTCTCAAAAATACTGCCTTTTCTGTAGAGAAGGTCTGCCACAAAAACTATGGTGATGTTAAAAATGTTGCTTCCCAGTATATTTCCGGCAGCCATATTAAATGATCCCATTCTTATAGCCTGTATGGATACCGTCAGTTCAGGAAGAGATGTTGCCAGAGCCAAAAGTATTACCCCTACAAAACTCTCACCTAGATTTATTCCAAATATAGGCGTAGTGGCTATCCTGTCAGCTACATATGTTAAGGCAATCCCAGTAGTTATTACTGTAAGACTGCTTACCACAAAGCCTTTTTTTGCCTGGACCATACTCATAACAATAGAATCTTCCGGATTGATCTCATCTGGATCGTTAAAATCATAATTGTGCTCAAATTCATATATAAGCTTGATCGCAACAAAATACAATAAAAATAAAATTATTGATATCAGGCTGATTTTAAATATAGCTATCTTCTCAAAAATAAAACCTAAGAGAAAAATCATTGTCAGAAGAATGGAAAAAAATGCACTTAAATAATTCTTCATACTCACTGAAGAGGAAAAAGAATTTTTTATAAAGAAAACATCCAGAATAAATATTATAAAAATATTAAAGAGGTTGCTTCCGAAAATATTTGAAATTGCCATGTCTGGATTACCCATAAGGGTTGAACTTGCACTGGTAATTAGTTCAGGAAGTGATGTTATGGAGGCCAACATTATTATTCCTACCCAGCTTTTTTCGAGGCCCATTTCCTCACCTATTTTGTCTCCACAGATACTCAGTTTTTTTCCTGCCATTATTATTATATATGCCAAAACAAAAAACACAAAGATATTAATCATTTTATATCAAAGCCCCCTATGTTATTCTACTATATCCCCGTAAAGAGTCCAAGTATTTGCATCTGTTATTTTTAAATTTATAAACTCTCCTTCTAACGCAGGGTCTCCTTTAAAAAGAACAACTTTATTTGTAGACGTCCTTCCACACATGACATCAGCATTTTTTCTGCTAGGCCCTTCTGCCAATACTCTCTGAACAGTCCCGATATAGCTCACACTCTGTTCTTTAGACATAGCATTCTGAACCTCTATAAGTCTGTGAAGTCTCTCTTTTTTTGTTTCCTGATCTATCTGCCCGTCCATTTCAGCGGCTTTTGTCCCTTTTCTAGGTGAGTACATAAACATATAGGCATTCTCAAACTTTACTCTTCTGGCAACATCAATAGTATCTAGAAAATCTTCTTCTGTTTCTCCAGGGAATCCTACTATGACATCTGTTGTTATGGAGCTTCCAGGTATAGATTTTTTTATCTTTTCTGCAAGGGCTATATACTCTTCTTTTTTATATCCTCTGTTCATGAGACTTAATATTCTAGATGACCCTGCCTGGATAGGAAGATGCATTGACCTTGCTATTTTCTCGTTTTTAGCTATGACATCTATAAGCTCATCTGTGAAATCCCTAGGGTGAGGAGACATAAATCTTACTATGAAATCTCCGTCTATTTTACATATCTCTTCAAGAAGTTTTGCAAAATTATCTCCGTTGTCAAAATCCTTCCCGTAGGAATTTACATTTTGACCTAAAAGTATTATCTCCTTAGATCCTTTTTCTACAAAACCTCTTATTTCATCTAAGATTTGGACCATTGGAGCGGATCTTTCTCTTCCTCTCACATATGGGACGATACAATAGGTACAAAAGTTATTGCATCCGTAAGTTATTGTGGTATAGGCTGTTTTTTTAGAGTCAAAGTCTGCATCTAGTCTAGGAGGAAGCTCATCTTCATCTCCTACATAGATTACATATTTAAAATCCCCTGATTCTATTCTTTCGATGGCCTGAGGTATTTTCCCTATATTCTGGTTCCCCATGACTATGTCTATTGACTTGACTTTTCTTGCCAGTTCCTCTCCCTGTTCCTGGGCAAAACATCCTGTCACCCCTATAATCATACCTTTTTTATCCTTGATGTGTTTTAGTTCTCCTAGCTTACCGTATATCTGAGTGGCAGCCCCTTCCCTTACCGTACAAGTATTCAGAAATACAGCATCTGATTCATTTACATCTTCTGTGATCTCATATCCCATATCCTGAAGTATTCTTTTTATTTTAGCACTTTCATTTACGTTCATTTGACAACCATATGTTATAATTGCAGCTTTTTTTTTCATCTATCCTCCTAAAACCTTAAAAAATTCAATTTTTTTTAAATACCAAATATTATAACATAATCAAATTCTTTTATCAATGTGACAATTTATCTCATAGCTAAGGAATTATAGGGTTTAAGATCACATAACAGAAGTCTGGGTTGCTTATTTCGGGGAGTTTTCCCAAGAGTAAATCACTGTTTTTACTGTTTAAAAATATAAAATATTTCAAGGAAATCAAAAGAAATCAGGAAAGGTATTCTATCGGTTAAAAAGGTGGTGTAGCATGATTTTTGACATAAAAAAAAATAACTTTGCACTCTTATCATATCTTATAAAATGGATTTTTCTCACATCTATAATAGGGATCTTTTCAGGGACAGCATCTGCTTTTTTTCTCATATCTCTTGATCTGGCCACAAAATTCAGAACCTCAAACCCATCTGTTATACTCTTTCTTCCACTAGGTGGTCTTGCAGTTGGTATGATTTATCACCTGTTTGGTAAAGAAGTAGAAGGGGGAAACAACCTCATCCTTTCTCAGATACATAGTCCAGATAAACTTCTGAAATTACGTATGGCTCCCTTTGTCCTATTTGGTACTATAGTGACACACCTTTTGGGAGGTTCTGCAGGAAGGGAAGGCAGTGCCATACAGATGGGAGCATCTCTCTCTGATCAGCTGACGCATGTATTCTCAATGAACCGAAGAGACAGAAAGATAGTTCTCATAGCAGGAATGGCAGCAGGTTTTGGTTCTGTCTTCGGCACACCTTTGGCAGGAGCCCTTTTTGGGCTAGAGGTCTTTGTCATAGGTAAGATGAGTTATGAAGCTATTCTCCCGTCTTTTCTGGCATCCATCATAGCAGATGAAGTTACCCAGAACTGGTGGGGTGTACATCATTCTCTGTACAGTGTTCCCATGATACCAGAGGCCACGATAAAAAGCATTATCTGGGCCAGTCTTGCTGGTATTTTATTTGGTTTGGCAGGAAGAGCCTTCTCCCTTTTAACAGACAGGTGGAAAGAATTTATGAAGGACAGAATAAAGTTTCCTCCTCTCCGGGCATGTATAGGGGGATTTATAATAGTGGCTCTGACTTATATTCTAGGTACATACAGATACAACGGACTGGGTCTTGACACAATTTCAGAGGCCTTCATTATCAGCCTGCCCTTTTATGTATTTGCTTTTAAAATATTATTCACAGCAATAACTCTGGGGTCTGGTTTCAAGGGCGGAGAGGTGACCTGCCTCTTTTTCATAGGGTCTGCCCTGGGAAACTCCCTTTCTGAGGTGATCCCTCTCCCTATGGCCCTCATGTCGGGAATGGGATTTGTAGCTGTGTTTGCAGCAGCTTCAAATACA
>NZ_JBFHGC010000078.1:0-7195 GCF_041583315.1 Ilyobacter sp.
CCTTAAGAGAAGGACGAAGGCTTCCCAGACAGTCGTGGAAAAGTTGAAGTTGGTAAATGCAATAGACGGTTTGAGCGACACAAACCAAAAATCTCTTTTTTAAAAAAATGAAATATACAAGGGGCTCTCTGTTTTTTTCAGGGAGCCTTAATTTATTTTTATTATTAACTTTAACATATTTTCAAGACTAGTCATAAATGCTAATAATCCAAATATATTTATTTAGATATTATTTGCTATCTGCTATTTTTCGGTATTTTCTGGAAAACTTTTGGCTACTTTATTTATAAAATTATTTTTTTGACAAAATTCATCAATTTTATAGTATTATATCTTTATCAGTAATGTACATCATAAGCTCGTTTCCAAGACTGGTATAAAATCCCTCACAGATATCATCCAGTTCTAAAAATAGTTATATACTCGCAGTGCTTGAATAGCTCCACAGGAGATGTTCTAACTACAATTTAAAAGGAGTGATCATCTTTGAGAAAAAAAATAATAAGTTCCATAACCATAAGCAGTTTCATAGTATTTTTTGTACTTTTTTTATTTATCAGTGAAAATATAAAAAAAGATTATAATAAATTTGAACATAGACGTTCTGAAGAACGTTACAAGATGATTAAAAATGAATTTAAAAGTTTGTCAGATAATCTGAAAACCTTAACTTCAGACTGGGGGGAATGGGACGATACCTATGAATTTGTCAAAAACAAAAATAAAAAATATATAAAATCAAATCTGAGTCCAGAAAGCATTGCCACATTAGGAGTCAATTATTTATATATAACTGATTCAGAGGGAGAAAATGTCTACAGTGTGGGATATGATCAGCAAAAGGAAGGCGGAGTAATCCCACCAGAAAAATTACTTATTGATTTACTTCAGTTTGATGATTTAGCAGGAATGTATGTCAGTAATGAAAATAAAATTATGATTTTTTCTTCAGCTCCTATTACCGACTCTGAAGGATTAAAAGATAGTATAGGAAAAATTATAATGGCATACGAGTTTAAACTCAGTGATCTAAACAAGAAACTAGGAACTCAGGTGGAATTTCTGGATATAAAACCAACTGAAGAAAATACATTTGAAGTAAATATATCAAAAGATAAGGTAAATAATAAATTTTACATCCCATCATTCAGTAACAAAGATTTAGTCTTAAAAGACAGCTTGGATGCGGATATCCTGGTATTGGGAAAAGACAGTATAAAGAAGTATATCTGGGTACTTGTAATAAATTTGATCATTCTTATTTTAATAATTTCAATTGGGATCGAGAAACTCATATTAGTCCGTCTCAGAAAAATTGAAATTACAGTTGAGGAGATCATAGAAAAAAAAGATCTAAGTAGAAGACTTGAAGTTACAGGAAATGATGAAATATCGTTGCTTAAAAAAAACATAAATATCTTTTTAGAGACCATAGAAAATATGAATAATAAATTAATTGGTAAGGCTAGTTATGATGTAATGACCGGTATATTCAACAGACATACAGGTATAGAAAAGTTAAATTTTATGATACAAGAATCAAAATTTAAAAATGAACCTCTCACAGGATGCTTTGTAGATATTGATGGACTAAAATTTGTAAATGATAATTTTTCCCATAATGATGGTGATGACCTAATCAAAAGTATCGCCTCTATTCTCAAAAGCTTTTCTAGAGAAGAAGACCTGTTATTTCGTTTGGGTGGAGATGAATTTTTTATGGCTTTTTTAGGACCCGATCATTCAGATACAGAAAAAATATTTTCTAGAATAAGCCTTTATTTGGAGGAATACAACAAAAATAGCCAAAAGCCCTATGACCTTAAAATAAGTTACGGGATAATAGATTATGTATATAATCAGAGTATAGAGGAATTTATTGATTCTGCTGACACAGAGATGTATAAACATAAGTCTGAAAAGAAATGTCTCAGAAGCTGAAAGATACTAAAAAAAATACACTTATAAGCCAATAGAGTTTCCAAAATAGTTTATTTATTTAAAGCTTATAAATTGGGAATTAAGAACTTTATTCCCGTCTGATTTTAGACTTTATAAAATTACACTGTACACCAATAAAAAACTTGACAAAATATACTGTAAGATATATGATTTTGGTATTATTATTGAGGTAGGTGGAATTTAATGAAAATGGTCGTTCAAATATTTGGAAAAGGTTCAAAGGAATTTCCTGACTTGTTAAGAAGTATCGCTGATCAAATAGATAACGGTGAAGTGAGTGGCAGCTCCCTTGAGGAAAACTATTGTTATGATTATCTTCTCGAAGATGAAAGTTATCACAGAAAATTTATGATTTACTCAAATGACTTTGTCACCAACCCAAAAGAAGAAAAAGAAAATAAAATTTTGGGAATAGCATTTGGTTCCTGCCCACACAAAGCTTTTGAAGGGTTTAACATAAAGGGAAATAATATCAAAAATGTAGTTGTGAGAGAGGTAATAGGAAACCCTGTCTACAAAATTCTCACAGAGGAAGAAATTGGATAAACTTACTAAACCTATAAGGACCAACCTTTCTTCACCTTATTTTTTAAAATTTCATTGTGAAAATAATATGAATTATATTTAAGAATCTTTAAATATATTTTTTTTATAGAGGATAGTTACGCTTAGAAGCGTATTAAAATAATAGTTATTTATCACAAAAAAATATCAAGGAGGTCTGAAATGGAAAAATGGAGATGTGTACCTTGTGGTTATATTTATGACCCTGCTATTGGTGATGAGGCTGGTGGAATAAAGCCAGGTGTAAAATTTGAAGATCTTCCAGAAGATTGGGTATGTCCTTTATGCGGGGCTCCAAAGGAAGATTTTGAATCAGCTCAATAATTAAAAATAATCAAAAAAAGAAAAATGCGGGACGAATGTCCCGCATAAATTATTTTCTTATTCCTAATTTTGCAATAAGAGCTCTGTAACCGTCAAGATCCTTCTTCATCATGTAGTTAAGAAGTCTTCTTCTTTTTCCTACCATTTTCAAAAGACCTAATCTTGAGTGGTGATCTTTCTTGTGTGTTTTTAAGTGATCAGTTAAGTGGTTGATTCTTTCAGTTAGGATAGCTACTTGAACCTCTGTAGATCCTGTATCCCCTTCAAATTTTCCAAACTCTTTAACTAATTCTGCTTTAGTTTTCATTGCCATTTGTATTTCCTCCTAAATATTTATTATCTAAGCCAAGTGAAGCGTTGGCAAACGCATAACCTAGCTCAAATTAAGATTATTCTATCACATTATCTGAATTTTGTAAAATTCTTTCTGTTGTCATTCCTTTAAAAACCTTATAGAAAACATTAGATTTTTAGACTTAAATCCAAAATAAAACTAGGAGCATATGCTCCTAGTTTTATTTTATAGAATCATCATCTGATTTTTCTGTTTCAGAGGTTTCGTTTTCAACACTATCTTCAGTAGTATTTTCAACTGTTCCATCCTCTTCTTTTTTTTCTTCTGGTACTTCTTCTTTAGGCAGTTCTGATTTCAAAGGCTCTAACTCTCCGCCTTTCATCAAAATATCTAATTCTAAACCAGATATCGTTTCCCTGTCTAAAAGAGCTCTGGTGACTTTTTCAAGCTTCTCGTAGTTATCTCTCAATATCTTCTTGGAATCTTCATAAGCTTCTGTTATGAGGCCTCTTATCTCATCATCTACCTCTTTACCGGTAGTTTCGCTGTAGTGTTTCTGCATGAAGAGATCACCTTCATTTGTATTATCTAGTAATATCGGTCCGAATTTCTCACTCATACCGAATTTAGTAACCATAGCATGTGCAATTGCAGTGGCTCTTTCAATGTCATTGCTCGCTCCTGTTGTGATATCTCCAAAAACGACTTCTTCCGATGCTCTTCCTCCTAAAAGGGTTCTGATCTCAGAAAGATATTCATTCTTAGATTTCAGATACCTGTCCTCTGTAGGAAGAGTCATAGTATAACCCAATGCAGCCATCCCTCTAGGTATTGTTGTTACTTTATGTACAGGTTCCGTATATGGTAATACCCACTGAACCAGAGCATGGCCTATCTCATGATATGCTACAATAAGTTTCTCTTTTTCCACAATTACTCTAGATTTTCTCTCTGGACCTATAGAAACTTTTTCTGCGGCTTCTTCCAAATCCTCCATAGTAATGGTATCCCTACCAGAACGAGCTGCCAGTATAGCTGCTTCGTTAAGCATATTTGCAAGGTCTGCTCCTACAAATCCAGGAGTTTTTCTGGCTATTGTATGCAGGTCTACATCTGCGGAAAGTTTTTTCCCTTTTATATGTACTTTTAATATTGCTTCTCTACCTGTTATATCTGGTCTGTCAACTACTACCTGTCTATCAAAACGTCCGGGTCTCATAAGAGCCTTATCTAATATCTCAGGTCTATTGGTAGCTGCCAATACAATAATTGTTTCTTCAGTATTAAATCCATCCATCTCTACAAGAAGCTGGTTCAGAGTCTGTTCTCTTTCGTCATTTCCTCCGCCTTGTCCTGCCCCTCTTTTTCTTCCTACAGCGTCGATCTCATCTATAAATATTATACACGGAGCATTTTTTCTGGCTTTATTAAAGAGATCTCTTACTCTTGAAGCTCCTACCCCTACAAACATCTCAACAAATTCTGATCCTGATATACTGAAAAACGGAACTCCAGCTTCTCCTGCCACAGCTTTTGCAAGAAGGGTTTTTCCTGTTCCAGGTGCTCCTAGAAGAAGTACTCCCTTTGGAATCTTTGCACCTATTCGTTTAAATGTCTCTGGTTCTTTTAAAAAGTGAACAACTTCTTCTAACTCAATCTTAGCTTCCTCTATACCTGCTACATCTTTAAATGTAATATTTGATATCTGTTCTCCGTTTTCCTTTGCTTTGGATTTTCCCATGTTGAATATCTGAGGGCCGCCGCCTCCACCTTTATTCATCTTATTAAGCATAAATATCCATATACCTATAAGAAGTAGCATAGGGAACCAAGATATAAATACATTTACAAGGAAAGGTACTCCTTCAGGCTCTACAGATTTTATATCCGCTGCTCCGTCTTCAAGGGCTCTTATTAGGTTTTGATCCTGAACAAGCCTGTCAGATATCATCCTGGCGTTGACCTTCTCTTCACTGTCTTTTCTCACAGCATAGACATACCCTTCTTTTTCCTGTACAGACTTGAAAGCCCCGCTCTTAGATAAATCTAAGAATTGTGTATAAGTGACTTCTTCACTCCCTGTCTGGGATTTATCAGTCATAAGTGAAGGTATCGACATGAAAATTGTCACTATGAATAAAAGCATAACTATGCTTTTAAAATTAAACTTGCCTGGCTTGGGATTTTTTCCGTTTCCTCCCTCAGGATTTTGATTGTCCTCTGTTTCACGGTTTCCTCTGCCTCTCATCCCGTATTTCAGCTTTGCTTTTAGCTCTTTCTTTCTCTCTTCCAGCTCATTGTAGACACCGTCATCCTCTTTTTCCTCTTGTTTATCTTTCTTTTCCTCTTGTTTTTCATTTTCTAGTTTTTCATTGTTTAAATTATCCTGGTTTTCTTCAAAACCATTTTTTTTCTCCATATCATCACCTTGATTTCTGTTCTCACTCACTAAAGTTGTCCTCCTCTACAGATAATTTTACAACTGTTTTCTCTGATTTAGCTGATTTGAATTTTTCACTGCCCCTGACAGATGCTATCCAGACTATTTCATCTTCTAAAACTATAATTGGAATAACTTCTCTTGCCTCTTTGGGGATTTTGTCATTAATAAAAATATCCTTTATCTTTTTTGAAGAATTCATTCCTACAGGTTGCATTTTGTCACCGGATTTTCTCTTTCGAATCAATAAGCTAGTTCCCTCTTGAAGATTTGTACAAAATTCATTTTTCCCGATACTTTTGTTTGTATCTCTGAAGGCCTTTATTTTATAATTTCCGTATTTGACTTCACCGGGTATTTTCAAGAATGCATCTTCTACATCATTTGAATCAGTTTCCTTTGGATTTACTGAAATTTTATCATATTCCTTTTTAAGCTCAACATTTTTACCCAGGGACAATTTTTTACTTCCGCCCTTTCCCAATAATTCCATTATATTTTCTAATTTTTCTCTACTTGTTTCTATATTATAGCTCTTCAAAAAATCATTTATCACTTTTCTTTTTTGATATTCCTTAAGTTTCCCAAGTTTTCTCAAATCTAATTTTTCATCTTCTATATACTCTGAAAGATTTATTTTCAATAATTTATTGGCCTCTTTTATCTCTTCTATGAGAGCAAATATCTTCTCCTTAAAATTAGAATTATATCTCTCTTCTATAAAAGGTATGAGATCAAGGCGTATACTGTTTCTGGTATAGACATTTTCAAGATTACTAGAATCGATCCTGTACTCTATTTTATTTTGATTTAAATATTCCAAAATATCTTTTTTATAGACTTCAGACAAGGGTCTTATGAAGATATCACGTTTTACCGGAATCCCCTCTAATCCCTCAAGGGATGTCCCACGCATCATTCTGAAAAGAAAGGTTTCTACCTGGTCATCTTTATTGTGAGCAAGAGCCACTTTATCTGCTCCCCACTCTTTTGATGTTTTATAAAAAAAATCATATCGCATGGCTCTTCCGGCCTCTTCATCTCCCACACCGTGCTCTTGGGCATATTTTTTTATATCTGCCCTTTTGACATAGTAATTTATGCCATGTTTTTCAGCCAATCTCTTACAAAAATCCTCATCACCATCTGATTCTTCCCCTCTTAGGAGATGATTGATGTGAGCCAGGGCGATCTCTATCTTAAACTCCTCTTTAAGTGCCATCAAGGCTTCAAAAAGAAAAACAGAATCCGGACCTCCTGAAAACCCCACCAGGATTTTATCTCCATGTCCCATAAGGTCGTTTCTAAGTACAAATTCTCGGACTCTTTTGACAACTTCCATCTTTTTCCCCGCAATTTAGATTTTAAAATAATTATAGCATATTTTAACCATTTTTCAACGTTTTTATTTCCACTCCATCATAATAGTAAAATATTATTTCTCTATATTTTTTGCCCTTTGCAGCAAGACCATAAGCTCCGTACTGACTCATACCTACACCGTGTCCAGACCCTTTCCCTAGAAAGGCAAATTTTTCTCCGTCATCCTTTACCTCAAATTGTGTACTGTATATTTTATTATACCCCACCATTCTTCTAAACTCATTGCC
>NZ_JBFHGC010000079.1:0-7133 GCF_041583315.1 Ilyobacter sp.
GGGGAAGTTCTAAAATAGATCCAGAGATCTCTACCACAATTTTTTCATCTTTTTCCATAAGTTTTCCTTCAATTATATTCATGGCAGGTGAGCCTATAAAACTTGCTACAAATTTATTTGCAGGTCTTTTATAAAGATTAATAGGCGTGTCTACTTGCATTATGTTTCCAGAACTCAGTACGCATATTCTGTCTCCCATTGTCATGGCTTCTATCTGATCATGGGTAACATATATCATTGTTGCTGCTGAGCCTTCATCTTTTAATTGTTTATGAAGTTGGGTTATTTTTACCCGCATAGAAACCCTAAGTTTTGCATCAAGGTTGGATAGAGGTTCGTCAAAAAGAAATACATCTGGTTTTCTGACAATAGCTCTGCCTACTGCCACCCTTTGTTGCTGACCTCCGGACATCTCTTTAGGTTTTCTGTCTAAAAGGTCTGTTATTTCAAGTTTTTCTGCCGCATCTCGAACTCTTATATCTATTTCATCTTTAGGAGTTTTATTCAGTTTTAATCCGAAAGCCATATTCTCATATACTGTCATATGGGGATAAAGTGCATAATTCTGAAACACCATTGCTATTCCTCTGTCTTTGGGTGGAAGTTTATTCACACACTGATCACCTATATAGATTTCTCCCCCGGAAACTTCCTCAAGACCTGCTACCATACGTAGAGTTGTTGATTTGGAACATCCAGAGGGACCTACAAAAACCATAAATTCTCCATCTTTTATATGTAAATCTATTCCGTGTACTGCTTTAAAACCATTAGGATAGATTTTTTCCAATTTTTTTATAATTACTTCAGCCATTTTTTCAGCCCCTTTTTTAGATGGGTAAATTAAAACAATAATATGATTTATAATGTAATACAGTAGTTTATATTGAGACTTATATTAAAATTATAAAGCTGTTTGCTTAGCGTGTCAACTCTTTTAGAAGTGTAACTGAAGACACCAGACATAATCAATTATAAGATTATCGTAAAATACAAGATTTGAAAAGAATATAAAAAAAATATAAAATCTAATTAGAGAATGCTTAGTTATTGTATTCTCTTTTTTATTGAGTAAAAAAAAGACCCAAAAGCCTACAAGCTCTGGGTCATAATTTTTTTATTAACTTTCACCTTTTTTCTGTAAAATAATATCAATAGGTGATCCTTCGAATCCAAAGGCGTCTCTAAATTTATTTTCCAGATATCTCGAATAAGAGAAATGTATAAGTTCCGGATAATTACAGAACAGTACAAACCTTGGAGGAGCAGTGGAAATCTGAGTAGCATAATTTATTTTAACGAGTCTACCTTTTCTTGTAGGCGGAGCATTGAGAATAAGGGCCTCTTTTAAGACAGTATTTAAAATACCTGTGGAGATTCTCTTTGTATACTCATCATAAACCGTGTCTGCAAGGTCTAATAGTTTGAGAGTTCTCTGTCCTGTAAGAGCAGAAACAAATTCTACAGGAGCGTAGCTTAAGAAAGGAAGCTCCGAAAGAATAAGCTCTTTCATATCCTTCATTGTATTCGTTTCCTTTTTCAGTGCATCCCACTTGTTCATTACTATAATTATAGGCTTCTTTTCATCATAGGCTATACCTGCGATCTTTTTATCCTGATCTGTGATTCCCTCTTGAGCATCGAGCATAAGGAGACAAACATCTGATCTTTTTATTGTTTTGATAGCTCTCAATACTGAGTAATATTCAAGACTTTCTTCAACTTTAGACTTTCTTCTTATACCAGCAGTATCAATAAGAACATATTTATTATAGTTATATTCAAAACTAGTATCGATAGCATCTCTCGTGGTACCGGCGATATCACTCACTATTGCTCTTTCCTGTCCTGATAATCTGTTTACCAGAGATGATTTTCCTGCATTAGGTTTTCCTATTATTGCGAGTTTAAGACCTTCTTCTTCATCTTCTGGAATCTCCAGTTTGTTGATGTTTTGTATGATGGTGTCGAGCATATCACCTAGATTTAGCTTGTGTTCTGCAGAAATAGGCATAAGATGTTCAAATCCAAGAGACCAGAAGTCATAGACATCATCACTTTGGCTCTGGAAATTGTCTACCTTGTTTACACAGAGGATTACAGGCTTCTTCTTCTTTCTGAGAATGTATGCTACCTCTTCGTCTAGGGCTGTGACTCCGGCCTTACCATCTACTACAAAAAGGATTACGTCAGCTTCATTTATAGCTACTTCAGCCTGCTGTTTTATTTTTGTCATCATAAAATCTTTATTCCTAGGCTCTAGCCCTCCTGTGTCAACAAGTACAAACTCAGTACCTAGCCAGTCTGTTTCCCTGTAAAGTCTGTCTCTTGTAACCCCAGGCTGGTTATCCACAATGGCGATCCTGTCTCCTACAAGTTTATTGAAAAGTGTTGATTTTCCTACATTTGGTCTTCCTACTATTGCAACGATTGGTTTCAAAATATTCCCTCCTTAATCCTTTTACATAGGGGATTATCGTATTAGTCTATAAAATTAATTATTAATAGTTTTTAACGATTTTTCCATTTGTTATTTTTAGTTTTTTTAGTTTTATTTTCAGAGAAAGTAGTTCTTTTATCGGGTTTTCCATAGTTTTCTTTTGAAACAAGTATGTCTTTCTGTTTTTGTTTTTTCCCTGTATCCTTCTCTACAAAAAGTTTCTTTCCTGTGAAAGGGTCAACCTCGGTGTAATACATGAGAGTAGAGTATGTAGATGGTGTAGGAGTAAAGATTTGTACTTGTTCTGGGTTGGTATTCAATTCTTTACTGGCAAATTTTTTCAAATTTTCCATATCTTTTTCATTGCAACCTGGATGGGCCGCTATGAGGTAGTAGGTTAAGAACTGTTTCTTCCCTAAATCATCATTTATAGAATAAAATTTTTCTTTAAATTCTTTAAGGATATTTTTACCCTGTTTCCCCATTAAAGAAAGGATTTTATCTTCAGTATGTTCAGGTGCTATTTTTAATTGTCCTGAGACGTGATTTTTTACAAGTTCTTCCAGATAAAGATTTCCGCATTTCTCATCACTTAATATAAGATCATATCTTAGTCCAGAGGCAATAAATATCTTTTTTACTCCTTCTAATTTCTCTAGTTTTTTTAGAAGGGAGATCTGTTTGGAGTGATTTGGTTTTAGCACAGAACAAGTCTTTGGATAAAGGCACTTTTTATCTTTACAGGCACCGGAGCTCAATTTTTTTTCGCACTCGATACCATACATATTTGCAGTAGGTCCTCCTACATCAGATATATAACCTTTAAATTTAGGTGAAGAGAGTATAACATTGGCTTCAGAAATTATAGATTCTTCACTTCTTCCAGTAACTGTACGTCCCTGATGGACTGCTATAGCACAGAAGCTACATTCTCCATAACAGCCTCTGTGAGTTGTTATGGAATTTCTGATAGTTTCAAGGGCTTTTACTTCTCCCATACCCCTATAGTAAGGGTGCACCTCTCTTTCAAAATCCATACCATATATGCTATCCATCTCCTCTGAAGTAAAAGGCATGGTTGGTGGATTCTGTACCAGATATCTTGTGTCCTGCTTTTGAAATATTCCCTTTGCAGTCAAAGGGTCACAATTCAGGTAAAAGGTCTCAAAGGCCTGGATAAATTGTTTCTTATCCCCTATACACTCCTCGAAGGAAGGCAGCTCAAGATATCCCTTCCTAGGCTCCCTTGAAATATAGGCTATGCCTCTTATGTTTTCCCAGGGTTCCCCTCTTTTCATGGCAAGAGCCAGTTCAAGCATTGATTTCTCTCCCATACCATAGGAGATTATATCAGCTTTTGCATTAAATAAAATAGATTTTCTCAGTTTATCAGACCAGAAGTCATAATGCACTATTCTACGAAGACTAGCCTCTATACCTCCTAAAACTACAGGAACTTTATTGTCCTTATAGTATCTCTTTATCAGATTTGTATATACGATACTAGCCCTGTCAGGCCTTCTGTTATTTATCCCACCAGGAGTAAAGTCATCACTTTTTCTTTTCTTTTTTGTGGCTGTGTAGTTTGCTACCATAGAATCGACACACCCGGCAGATACTCCCCAAAAAAGTTCCGGAGGACCTAACCTTGTGATATCATCAGGAGACGATATGTCAGGCTGGGCGATAATTCCCACCTTGAATCCATGCTTTAAAAGCCATTTACCTATAACAGCAGTGCCGTTATAAGATGAATCTATATATGTGTCTCCAGAGACCAGAATTATGTCCAGGGAATCCCACCCCAGGTTCTTCATCTCTTCTTTTGTAGTAACTAAAAACATAATATCACCTTATTTTTCGAAATTCTACATATTATATCATAAATACTAAAAAAAATGAAGACGGCAAAAGAGGTGCAGAACACAGACAAAATAAAAAACCAGCCTTAGCTGGTTTTTTACAGTTTAAGAGAAGAGTGGTACTTTAATCTACCTTTATCTCAGCCACTATATCCTCTGCAGATTCATGAGTAGCTTGTTTTGGAAGTCTTATAAAAAGAATTCCTTCATTGTAGCAGCTTGAAATAGATTTCTGATCTACATCTGAAGGGATATTAAAACTTCTTTCTAAGGCTGAATGTCCAAATTCCTGAGAGTAATATTTTTTTTCTTTGTTTTCTAGCTCGTTTACTTCAGCTAGAACTACAAGTCTGTTAGATTCCACTGTAACTTTGAAATACTCTTTTTTCAATCCAGGAGCTGCGACTTCAATTTCGTAAACATCAGTTTTGTCTAAGATATTTGAAGCGGGTATTTTACCACCGTGTTTGAATAGCGGATCATCCTCTTCCATAAAATCATCCATAAAATCACTGCTTAAAATTCCCTTTTTTTTGTCTTTCATAAAATCCCTCCTTTACTATTCTTACTTATCTAAAATGTACCGAATAATTTCCAGTATCCTTTTGAATTTAAAATAAAATAAAAGAAGTTTTTTATTTTATTTTATGATTTTAATTTTATAAACACTTTGATTTTCAAGGGAAAGCTCTATAATAAAGAATTTATGAACTGTAACAAAGGGAATTACACAAAGATATTATTTTGAATATTTTTCATATTATTTTGTAAAAAAATAAAAATATTTCTACAAAAAAAACCGGGGATTTTCCCCGGTTGATAGATTCTAAATAGATTGACTGGCAGCCATTAGGAAAGGTACAAGCTGTTTCTTTCTCGAAACGACTCCCTCTAACCATGCTGAATTATTTTCAAGTTTTGTATTGAATCCGTTTTCCACAAGGGATGCCCACTGACCAAGTGCGAGTACCTGTGAACCGGCATTTATGATATCTGTGATGGCCAGTATAAATGCATCATATCCATTTTCAGTTATCATCTGATTCATTACTTTTTCAAGGTCTTCTTGTTTGGCAAGAGTTCCCTTTACGTCTACTGTATTTACCTGAGCCACAGCTACAGATAATCCTGACATCTTAAACTCTTTCATGTCCATAGTGATTATCTCCATAGGGCTGTTTTCTCCCAGGGAAGTACCCGCTACGAGCATATCCATTCCGTACTTTTCATAGTCAAACTCAAGGATTTCAGAGAGTTCTTTAGCTGCCTTTACGTCTTTTTCAGTGCACGTAGGAGATTTGAAAAGCAGTGTGTCTGAAAGTATCGCACTAAGCATAATTCCTGCAGATTCTCTAGAAGGAGAGATACCTGCTTCCTTATAGAGGTTGAAAATAATAGTAGAGGAACATCCCACAGTTTCGGCTCTTATTATAAGAGGCTCATTTGTTTCAAAATTTCCGAATTTATGATGGTCAACAACTTCTAATATTTTAGCATCATCAATTCCATCGACAGACTGACTTTTTTCATTGTGGTCCACAAGGACTACTTTTTTTCTTGTGAAATTAATCAGATTTTTTGATCTTATAGTACCGTAGATCTTACCTTCCCTGTCCACTACCGGGAAGTTTGTCTGGTCTGCTTCCTTCATCATATCTCTGATTTCATGAAGGAAATCATCTTCTTTAAACTGATAAAACTTCTTGTCGTGTGACATTATAGAAGAGATAGATACAGACTGAGTAATTAGCCTGAAAGTTTTGAAAAGACCTTTCTCCACTTTCATAACAGGAGTAGTTGTGCTTTTAGGAAGAGGAACGACATCCCCTTCATTGACACATAGTATTACCAGCCCGGCTCCTGCATTGATAGCGTTTTCCACTGCATTTTCCACGAGAGTTGTAGTTACCACAATGTCTCCCTCTTTTACAGAGTCCATCTCAGATGCAGCCTTTAGACTTCCCTTTATTAAACCTGTAGGATACTCTCCGCTTATTATCTCTCCTTTGAGTATATTTTTGAGGTTCTTGTAAAGAGTGGAATAATTGTTGAAAAGTTTTGTATGGTCCATTTCAAGATATGTATTTGCAATATCAGATACATGTATCATTCCCACAAGTCTTCTTTCTTCGTCTACCACTGGAAGACTGGAGAAATTCTCCTTTATCATAAGGTCTAAGGCAGACTTTAGAGAGTCATTCACATAAATAACCTCTTTTTCTAAGTGTGTAAGGTCTGAAATCTGAGGTCTTACTGTGTCTATTAGTTTAGGAGCCTCTAAATTAAAGTGATTTAATACAAATTCAGTCTCTTTGCTGAGAGTTCCTAATCTTACAGCCTGAGATTTTTGACCAAGTTTATTTTTAAGTTCGGCATATGCAATGGCCGAACATATAGAGTCGGTATCAGGATTTTTATGTCCAAAAATTAAAACAGAATCCATTTTTTAAAGTCCCCCTTTGATTTTTAGTATTCCGTATGAGATTTTATCATTAATTGATAAAATCAACAAGTTGAAATATGTATAATTTTAGAACTTTTAGAGTTGTGGAAAAATAAAATTAAGATTCTTTGGTTTAAAAATATAAAGTCTCCTTTGGACAAAATAACCGTAATCAATCAAAGTTATTTTTTAATGAAAATTTACTTTGACAGGACATTAACCAGATGAATCAAATTCAAATATTATAAAAAAAACTGTTGACATTTCATTCGGAAACGAATATACTTATCTTGTAGTTAGAGAGCTGATTGGTGGTGATTTCATGGATATGAAAAATTCTGTTATAGGAGAAACTTGTACACTGGGAATTATCAGGCATATAGGTCAA
>NZ_JBFHGC010000080.1:0-7130 GCF_041583315.1 Ilyobacter sp.
CACGAACTGATTTAAAATTCATGTTCTTCAGTATCTCATTGTATTTTTCTTTGTCTTTTGAAGACTGTATCCAGTGAGGATAGCTACCGGGCTTTCCAAGGGTTAAATAATCATATTTCAGATATTCTGTAAATATTTCTATATCTGAAAATCCTTTATAAACATAAAATTCATAAAGATGATTAAAGATAGAAACCTGCTTGTGAGAAACTTTAAAGTACCCGCAGTTATCATAGTATCTGGATATATCTTCATAAAATTCAAAAGGTTTTTCATAGTGGTTTTTCAGAATATATTCTACACTTTTAGGATAGTTTTCAGAATTATAATAATAATCTAAAACTGTTTCTATTTTCTTCAGTGCCGTTATTTCATCATAGCTTATAAATTCATTGGAAAGAACCTCATAAGGTGGAAAATTTAAAAATTTGTAACCGTAAGTTTCCACTTGACCAAATATAAGAGTCCCCTTCAGAACCTTCAGGAAACCTAGCTGGATCATCTCAGGCTTTAGTCTGTACACATAGTCAAAGGAATCCTTAAAAGTATCATAATCTTCATAGGGAAGCCCTGCTATAAGGTCTAAGTGCAGATGTATATTGTCCTTTATTCTCAAGACGTTATTTCCCAGTTTTGTCAGATTAGTCTCTCTTTTTATAGCCTTCATGGTTTTTTCATTTATTGTCTGTACACCTATCTCAAACTGGAAAAAATCTTTAGGTATTTTTTCTAAAAAAGAAGTTGTCTCTTCATCAAAGAGGTCTCCGCTTATTTCAAAGTGAAAGGTTACCTCTTCCCTGTAATTTTCCAAAAGAAAGTTCCACAAATTCATATATCTTTTTTTATCTATGTTGAAAGTTCTGTCAACAAATTTTATAAGAGTGATTCCGTTTTGAAGAAATCTGCTTAAATCCTCTTTCACACGCTCCTCAGAGAAGTAACGTACACTTTTATCCAAAGATGACATACAGTAAGAACATTCAAAGGGACATCCCCTCGAAGACTCATAGTATAATATCTTGTTTTTAGAGTTTTTTAATTCTTCATCTGAGTATGGAAAGGGTATTTCATCCAGGTCTCCGATAGGAGACTGATACCCGTTAAATTTTATTTGATCGTCTTTTCTGTAAAAGACACCTTTTACATCCTCTATACTCTTACTGAGGAGCTCTAACGTAGTCCTCTCTCCCTCACCGGCAACTATAAACTCTATCTCCGGGTTCTCCTTCATTATCTCAGTGGACTGATAGCTTACCTCTGGTCCCCCTAATATTACGGAGGTGTTCGGCATGATTTTTTTTATCTCTTTTACCAGCTTAAAAACATACTCTTTATTCCATATATACGTGGAAAATATTATTTTTTCCGGATTTTTTTCAAAAATATCCGTGAGAATGGCAGAGAGCTGATTATTTATACTGCTCTCATAAATCTCAAGTTCAAAAGAACTGTATTTTTCAACATAATTTTTTATATATCTTATAGCCAGATTTGTGTGTACATACTGACTGTTTATCCCTACTAAAAGTATTTTACTCATAACCTACCTCTTTTTCTCATTATCTTTTTGAAATTTCATATGTTCTTCATAGGTATTGCTGAAATGATGACTTCCGTCTCCCTTTGCCACAAAAAACAAGTAATCTGTCTCAAGGGGGTTAAATGCCGCCTCTATAGACTGGTAATCAGGATTGCATATAGGGGCTGGAGGAAGTCCCTTATATTTGTATGTGTTATAAGGCGAGTCTATCTCCAGGTCCTTATAATACATTCTTCTCTTAGAATAACCGTAGAGATAATTTACTGTGGCATCTGAGGCAAGTTTCATATCTGTTTTGAGTCTGTTATGAAAGACAGAAGATATCACCTTTTTTTCTCCTGCCACTTGGGCTTCTCTCTCTATTACAGAAGCCAGAATCAGTTTTTTATAAAATTCTTCTTTGTCTGGGTATTTTTCTGAAGGGAACTTTTTTAAAAACTCTCTTAAGAAAATATCCACTATCTCATCTTCACCGGATCCCTCAGGAATAAAATAGGTCTCAGGATAGAAATACCCCTCAAAATTTCCATTTGGTGTAGGATAATAAAAATCTTTTCCAGATAAAACTTCTTGAAAAACTTTCCTGTCTATGAGCTCTTTTTCTTCTAAGGCATCTACAATCTCATCGTGGGAATAGCCCTCAGGAATGGTAAATTTAACCATCATATATTTCCCCTCTTCTAGAAGGTTTACTATATCTTTTATACTATAATCTCCATTGAGTTCATAATAACCCGCTTTTATATCCCTTCCGCCTTTTCTTATTTTAAGATATATTTTAAATAAAATATTATCCGAAATCGGGAGGGACTTAAGGGATTGTTTCAGTGGAAGCTTTTTATCAATCTCTAAAATCTGACTATAATTTTTTTTATCATAATTAATTCCCCAAAATAAAAAAACAATCATACTGAGAAAAGTCAGTATCGCCCAGTTTAACCACAGTTTTTTCATAAAAACTCCTTTATACAGCAAAGGGAGTATCTCTACTCCCTTCATTTGCTTATTATTTTCTTATTTTTGCTTTTTCAACTAATGGTTTTCTTCCTTTTCTGTCTTTCTTGAAAGTTTCAAGGATCTCTTCAGCTTCTGCGAAAGGAACTGTCATAAATGAGAAGTTTTCGTAAACTTCTACTTTCTTTATTTTATGCTCAGAAATTGTTGTTTTCTCTTTGATCATATCAACAATTTTTTTAGCTGTTATGTTGTCTTTTTTACCAAGAGCTATAAACAGTCTTGATTTTCCAGTTTTATCAACCTGTACACTGTCTATCTCTCTGTAGCTGTTCTCGTCCAGTAAATCTTGATAAGAGTGAGTTAAAAGAGCTGCAATTACATCTACTGCACTTTCTCCTTCTAACAGCTCTTCAGCCATTTCCTGGAACCCTTCATATTTTCTTTCGTCAAGAATTTCATTAAGCTCTTCACGCATTCTGTTTTTCTTAGCCTGGATTACTTCTTTTACTCCAGGAACTTTTTCTTTTCTTATTTCTGTCTTTACTACTTTCTGAATTTGAAGTATTTTTCTGTATTCAGATGGTGTAATAAATGTAATTGCCGTTCCCTCTTTTCCAGCACGCCCTGTTCTTCCGATTCTGTGTACATAGCTTTCAGGATCTTGAGGTATAGCATAGTTTATTACATGACTAAGGTCATTTACATCTATTCCTCTAGCAGCTACGTCTGTAGCTATTAGAATATTTATTTTTTTATCCTTGAATCTTTTAAGAGTAATCTCTCTGTGATTTTGAGAAATATCTCCGTGAAGACCTTCTGAATCATATCCTCTGTCCTGTAGTTTTCCTACAAGAACGTTAACATCATTTTTTGTTCTACAGAAAACTATTCCGTAGAAGTCAGGTTCTAGATCCATGATTCTACATAAAGCCTCGAATTTATCCTTTTCTTTAACTTCAAAATAAATTTGATCTGTAAGATTTGTAGTAAGCTCTGCTTTCTTTACTGCAAGGATTTCATGCTCTCCCATGTATCTCTGAGCAACTCTTAAAATCTCTTTAGGCATAGTTGCAGAGAAAAACAACATTCTTTTTTCTTTATTGGTATTCTGAAGAATAAGCTCTATGTCTTCTAAGAATCCCATGTTTAGCATCTCATCAGCTTCGTCTAGTATAAAGTAATCTATCTTATCTAGTTTTAAGATCTTTCTGTTCATAAGATCTATTACTCTTCCTGGAGTACCTACAACTACATCGAGTCCTCTTCTAAGTTGCTTAATTTGAAACTCTATAGACTGTCCACCATAAACCGGGGCTATTCTTAAGTTTCTTCCGTGAGATAGTGAGTTCATTTCCTCAGCTACCTGAACTGCCAGTTCTCTTGTAGGAGCTAGAACTATTGCTTGTATAGAACCAGTACTTTTCTCTATTTTTTCAAGAATCGGCAGGGAGAACGCAGCTGTTTTACCGGTTCCTGTTTGAGCCTGACCGATAACATCTTTATTCCCATTTAGTAAAACTGGTATTGTCAAAGCCTGTATTGGACTCGGCTTTTCAAAACCTTTTTCTAGCAATGGTCTTAGAGTTTTATCACTTAGACCAAGTGCTTTAAATTCTTTTAATTTTTCCATTATTCACTTCCTTTTCATTTATATAATTTATTTAGCATTTCATTATAACATATTTTCGGAAAAAATACACTACCTTGAATAAATAGAAAGAGGGGGATTCCCCCCTCTATACCGACAAAGCTTCCATTATATTTAATATATGGTCCCTTATTCTTCTATAGTGATTAAGTATATCCATGTATCCAGTGCTCAGCATTGCAGGCATCTTGTTTTCGCCTACTCTTTCCATGTGATCATTTCTAGCTTTTTTATATTCATTTTTTATATCTGTTGCTTTTCTCATGGCCTCTATAAGACTTTCTTTATCATTTACTTTATATGCTTCGTTTACAAATACAAAGAAATCGGCTACTTTATCATGAACTTTTTTAAGGTCATTTATCTTGGTTTCATTAAGGAGAATGTCATTTTCACTTAGCTTTTTAAGAGTTTTAGCTATTCTCAATGAATAGTCACTTATTGTTTCATACTCATCACACACTTCCAGATTTACCCGAGTCTCATCTACATATTTTTTTTCTAGTTCCTGATTCAGGATTATGAAGTTCACATCTGAAACTTCTTTCTGTACCATATCCAGCTTATCTTCTAAAAGAGCCTGTTCTTCTGAGATTTTTGTGATCTGAGTACTATCCTGTATTGCAGTATTCAAACCAGCGAACATCACTTTGATATCTTCCCCCATATCCAGGATCTCTTTTTTTGTCTGATCTATTACAAGAGTGGGAGTATCTGCCATACGTATATCAAGATGAGTCACAGATTTTATCTTGTCATCGTCATCCTTTACTATTCTCATAAGGAATGTAGCGACAAATCCTATGAGAGGTGTAAACAGTATTACGTTGGATACGTTAAACATCGTATGAGCTGTAGCTATGAATCTAGTAACATCTGCCTCAGGATTGGCGAAATTATGAAGGAATTTTATATAAATCCTGAATAACGACGTGGCCCATATTACCCCTACTATATTTATTATCGTATGTGCATAAGCGGCTCTCTTTGCATTTGCTCTGGCTCCTATTGATGCCAGGCATGCAGTTACAGTTGTTCCTACGTTCTCTCCTAGGACTAGTGCTACAGCTGTCTGGTAATCAATAAGTCCTTGCACAGCAAGTGTTATTGTTATACCCAGAGTTGCCGATGAAGACTGTACTATTGCAGTCATAAGGGCTCCTACACAGGCTGCCATCAGAACTCCTGTATAAGTGTCTGCGTTGAATCTGTGGAACATCTCTATAAATTCTGGCATAGTTCTTAAAGGTTTGAATCCCTGGCTCATTAATTCAAGTCCAAAGAATATCATTCCAAGTCCCATTACCGTAAGAGCTCTTGTTTTGGCTCTGTCGGTTTTTACAAACATATTGGTTATAGCTGCAATACCAGCCATCGGAAGTCCGTATTTACCTATTTTAAGTACCAGTATCCATCCAGTTATCGTTGTACCTATATTTGCACCTAGGATTACTCCCAGTGCCTGTTGTAAGTTCATTAACTGTGCATTTACAAATCCGATTGTCATAACCGTACTTACAGATGAAGACTGTACCATTCCTGTAACGAAGATACCCATTATGATAGCCATAAATCTGTTTCTTGTTAGTACCGCAAGGGTTTTTTTCAGTTTATCTCCGGCAAGCTTTTGCATTCCTCCAGACATGTGTTCCATACCGTAAAGGAAAATACCTAATCCTCCTAAAACCTTAAACAAAATATCAACTGCCATCTTTCCTCCTAGTTCTTTTGTTAACACTATTTTGAAATACTGTTAGATTATATCCTGCGTATGTTAAAGAAATATTAATTCAATGTAAAAATAGTGTAAACGTTTTTACAATGAAGATTCTTTTTTATTAAGAATTCTATTTCTCTAGCAGTTTCCAAATTATATACTATTCTTTAAAAAAATTAAACTTTTTTTAATTTTAAGTTTTCTGTCACAGAGTTAGACAAGAGAAATTCTATCTGTTCCAATAAAAAAACCGGATTAAAAATCCGGGTTTTTTTTATTAAATATTTTTTGGTAAAATTTTATTTAGTAGCACTCCTGTAAAAGCTGCTATTGCAAGTCCTGAAAGAGATACTGTTTTCCATATAACAACATTATCTATGGCTATCCCCAAAACAAATATAAGGGAAGCTATAATGAGATTTCTTGAGTGTCCAAAATCCAGCTCAGCATCTATAAGAGTTCTTACTCCAACAGAAGCTATCATTCCAAACAATATTAGCGACACTCCTCCCATAACCGGTGTAGGGATCGTCTGAAGGATGGCTCCGAACTTTCCTATGAAGCTCAGTACAATAGCATAACCAGCTGCTATTCTAAGTACTGAAGGATCATATACTTTTGTCACTGCCAGTACTCCTGTATTTTCACCGTAAGTTGTATTTGCAGGACCGCCTAAAAAACCTGCAAAGAGAGTGGCAACTCCGTCTCCGAGCATTGTTCTGTGGATTCCAGGTTCTTTAAAAAAGTCCTTTCCGACAACTGCTCCGTTTGTTGTGATATCCCCTATATGCTCTATAAACACAACCATGGCTATAGGAGCTATGGCCAGTAGTCCTGTTATGGAAAATTCCGGGATAGCAGTAAGGTCGTGCATAGCTTCAGCAGAAAATCCGATCCAGCTTGCACTTTTTATCGGCTCAAAATTAACAAGTCCAGCCGGTATAGAGGCTATATATCCCAAAATTACAGATATAAGTATCGGTACAAGTCTAAAGAAGGATTTTTCCAAAACAGATATTCCTATCATAGAGACAACTACAAGAAGTGCTATAGCAAGACCTTTGATGTCAAAGTGTCCGTTTGAGTATCCTATCATACCAAGAGCTACAGGACTAAGTCTCAGACCTATTACCATTATAGTAGGCCCTGTAACTATGGCAGGGAAAAATGAGTTTACTCTTTCCACTCCGTAGGTTTTTATTATGAAAGCCATTGCTATATATACCAGTCCGGCTCCTATTACTCCGGCTTTTACCACACCTATACCC
>NZ_JBFHGC010000081.1:0-7039 GCF_041583315.1 Ilyobacter sp.
ATCATGTCAACCTTCCCCTTTACAACTGCGGTCAGCTCACATATTCCTTTAGACACCTGGTAGGCCATGGCTTCGTATATAAGTTTTGCATATCCGTCTTTATTTTTTATTCTTTTTTCCACTTCCACAGTACTGTTGGTTCCTAAATAAGATATTAATCCCCCTTGTCCCCTCAGTTTTTTTTTCATTGTATCCAGGTTATACGAATAATACATATTAATAAGTTCTTTGCACGGGACTCTCCCTGCCCTTTCTGGAGAAAAAGGCCCCTCATCATCTGATACAAGGTCCACAATTCTTCCCTTTTCATGAACGGCTATGGTTATACCTCCCCCTAGATGTGCAATTATAAAATTCACTTCATGATATCCCTTTCCCATTTTCTCAGCACACCTTATCCCCACTGCCCTCATATTCAGTGCATGAATAAGACTTTTCCTTGTTATATCCTTTATTCCGGAAATTCTCGCAATATCTGTCATCTGATCAGTGGAAACTGCATCATAAATAAATGCAGGAATGCCTAAAGGCCGGGCTAAATTAAATGCCATTACACCTCCCAGATTTGATGCGTGATCCACCATGGGACTATTCATTAGTTTTTCTACCATTACTTCATTTACTCTGTACGCTCCAGATTCTAGAGGTGCCACCGGGCCGCCTCTCCCGACTATTGCTGAGAGTTTTTCCACTTGAAAATCATTCTCTGATAAAACGCCCTCTATCTCTTTGTATCTCATCTCATACTGATCTGTGATTTTTCCAAACCTTGATAACTCCTCTGATGAATGTTCTATATTTTTTTCAAACATTATTTTTTTATCTTCATAGACTGCTATTTTTGTAGAAGTTGACCCAGGATTTATAGCCAGTATATATTTCCCCATATCTACCTCCTAATCTGACAATCAGATATCACTATGAAACAGTGCGGCACAGAGAACCAAAGAAAGATATTTTTCTTCTGAAGAGGCACCTCTGGATGTCAAAACAATAGGAACCCCCGCCCCGGCTACAAACCCCGCCATCTTAGCTTTACCAGAATAAACCAGGGATTTGGCCAGCACATTTCCCACTGTGATATTTGGTACTACGAGAATATCGGCATCACCAGCCACGGGACTGCTGTATTCTTTTATTTCGGCTGATTTTTTGCATATGGCCAGGTCATAGGAGATCGGTCCCTCGACCAGGCAGTTTTTTATCTCTCCGTTTAGATTCATTTTTTTCAGAGCTTCCCCGTCTACACTTTCTGACATTTTAGGGTTCGTTTTCTCCACTGCTGCAAGAAGGGCTACTTTTGGATTCTCATATCCCAGAGAGAGGAAAATCTCCACTGCATTCTCCAGTATCTGTTTTTTTTCTTCCAGGCCGGGAGAAATCACCATCCCTCCGTCAGTAACAGCCAGAAGCTTGTGGTATGTCGGCACCTCCAAAAAAGAGATGTGTGACATAATCTTATCTCCTCTGAGGCCCTTATCTCTGTCCACTACTGCTTTCAGCAGGTCAGCCGTCTGTATCTTACCTTTCATTATAAAATCACCTTTATGACATCTCACGAGCTCCACTGCCCTGTATGCAGCTTCTGTGTCAGAACCTGAGTCTATTATACTGTCTTCGCTTTTTTCAAAGACTATACTTTTTAACAGTTCTTTTATTCTATTTTTATTTCCTATCAGTATTGATTCTATTATTCCCTCTTTTTCTGCTTTACCAAGGGCTTCTAATGTATGTTTATCATGAGCACAGACGACAACCACTTTTTTAGGCTTTTCAATTTTTTTTATTTTTTTTATCAACTCGTCAAAATTTTTAATAGCCATAACTGCCTCCTTTTTTTATTTCTGTTCATAAAAAAACCTTCCTGCATCAATAGATTATACCTCTAATGATTCAGGAAGGAATATGAAATTACTCTTAAATATTTTTTTATCTCATTTTTATTTTATCTTATGAAACTCTTTTTTTCTCTGGGAGTAAGTCGTCACATACTTAAATCCAGCTGTATCTAGAGCCTCTATAGCCTTGGAATAATTACTCATTACCCTCTCAGCAATATGGGCGTCACTTCCTATGGTAATTATCTCTCCCCCCATCTCTTTATAGAGCTTCAATATATCCAGAGTGGGATTTATATTTGCAGACTTATAAAAAAGACCTCCTGTATTTATCTCTATTCCCTTATCACTATTTATAACATGGCACAGAAGCTCCCTCAGTACATCCTGAGATTTCCCCAGCTTATGGTCTTGTGCCTGGAGGAAATATCTTCTTATGAGGTCGATATGCCCTACTACATCATAGTCACTGTAATGCTTAAAAACATTTAGCATCTCATAAAAATATCTTATAAAAAATTCGTCTATATTTTTGGTATCTGAACTCATGCTGTACAGGTCTTCCCCTTCAAGACAGTGAGCAGAGGCAATAATAAAGTCAAATTCATGGCTATCGGCATATTTTATTGTCTCCTCTATTTCTCTTTTTCCTGCCTGGATTCCCATTTCTACACCCATATACAGGTCTATCCTCTCTCCGTAGATCGATTTTATCCTCTCAAACTCTTTTTTATACTCATCATAATTCAGCTCAAATTTCAACTCTTCATGAGGATAGTTGAACTCCATATGCTCTGTAAAACACAGTTTTTTCCCGCCTTTTTTTATAGCTTCTTCAACTATATTGCTCATCTTTTCCGTCGAGTCATCTGAAAATTCAGAATGTATGTGATAATCAAACATAATAGATCTCCTCCCTAAAGTATATAATATAAATTTTCGATTAAATTTTTTTTAATTATAATAAAATAACATTTTTTTTTTAATATGTCCACCTTATACTGGTTTCAATTAAAGTATTTAGTACATAAATATAACATAATTATTTTTTAAAATTGACATCGTGAAATTTAGGGGATAACATTATAGTTATGCGGCAAAGTTTTTTTACGTTGCAGTTTTTTAGAAAACATAAAATAATGAAAATCTATAATTTAAATCATCATAGTTTGGAGGATAAAAATGATTGTTAGACTTGGAAAAATAGAAGATATAGATGGGATAAGAACTCTATACAAAAATGCAGCCTATGAAGGAAGCGGACTCCCTATACTGAAAGATGAAATCACAAGGGAATATGTGGAAGGTTTTGTAAAAAAAGCAATAGACAGCGGAATTATTGTAGTAGCTGAGGTAGAAGGAAAAATCATAGGTGAACTTCACGGATGCAGAGAGAACTTTCACCTTTTTGACCATGTGATAAGTGATATCAATGTGGCCGTTCTTCGTGAGTATAGAGGAATGGGACTGGGAAAGTCTCTTTTTAAATACTTTTTTAAAAAGGTATCAAAAATGAAAGATGTTATGAGACTGGAAGTTTTAGTCCGTGAAAGCAACCCTAGGGCTATCCAATTTTACGAAAAGGTAGGCTTTGTAAAAGAAGGCCGGTTAAGGGGAAGAATTAAAAATTTCAATGGAGAATTAGAAGCGGATATTATGATGGGATGGATTAAAATAAAGTAGGCTTTATGCCTGCTTTTTTTTTATCTGATTTTTTGTTAATACAACATTAATTTTCAAAATGTAATTTTTTCATTTTTTACCGATTTAACCCCTTTAAACTCCCATTATTTAATTAAAAATTAATAGAATTTTAATTGTATAAAAAAAAAGGACTTAACACTTAATGTTACTTATTAAATAATACAGTATTTTTTATAAAAAATTATAAAAAAAATCACATTAATATATTTTCAGATTGTTTTGTATTGATATTGTATATAAATTTCAACATTTCACAGTAAAGACAAACCTTTTGTTTAAAAGGTCTACAGAAGGAAAACTAAATTAGGCTTATAAAAATAGTATTGACATAACAAAAAAATGATATATAATATGTAACCATATGGAATAAATATAAATTTTACATTAAATTACAAAATATATTCATTAAAGTTTAATTTCAAATTTAATGTAAATTAATAATTTTCTTAAAATTACAGAAAGAGGTGGTTACAATGAGTAAAAAGCATAGAGGAGAGTGGGGCTCGCGTGTCGGATTTATAATGGCTGCGATAGGTTCTGCTGTTGGACTGGGTAATATCTGGAGATTTCCATATACGGCTGCAAGTAATGGTGGGGGAGCATTTTTAATCCCATATATGATAGCTCTTCTTACTGCGGGAATTCCTATTCTGATTTTAGAATTTGGACTGGGACACAAAATAAGAAGCAGTGCTCCTGGAGTATTTAAGTCACTTAATAAAAAATGGCAGGTTTTCGGTTGGTGGCAGACAGCAATTTCGTTTGGTATAACAGTATATTACATGGTAGTAATCGCCTGGGCGATGAGTTACTTAAAATATGCATTTAACACTAGCTGGGGAGAGGACACAAAAGGATTCCTTTTCGGAACCTATCTGAACTTATCAGATTCTCCTATGAATTTGGGAGGACTTAACCTGAAAGTAGTTATACCTCTTCTTATAATCTGGGGAATTAACTATACTGTACTCAAAATGGGTATCAAAGGCGGAATAGAAAAAGCAAGTAAAATCTTTATGCCTTTATTAGTAATAACTCTTATTGCAATAACTGCAAGAGGACTTACTCTTCCAGGAGCAGCTAAAGGACTTGAGTATTTCTTCAGACCTGATTTCAGCAGACTTGCAGATCCAAAAGTATGGGTTGCTGCATATGGTCAGATATTTTATTCTCTAAGTATCGCCTTCGGAATAATGCTTGCTTATTCAAGCTACCTTCCTAAAGATTCTGATATAGTTAATAATGCATTTATCACAGGACTTGGAAACTGTAGTTTCAGTATTCTTTCAGGTATGGGAGTATTCAGTATTCTAGGATACATGGCACATACTCAAGGTGTAGAAGTAAGTGAAGTTGCCAGTGCAGGAGTAGGGCTAGCATTTATAGTTTTCCCAAAAGCAATCAGTGCTCTTCCTGGAATGAACAGTTTATTCGGAGTAACCTTCTTCCTGTCTCTTTTATTCGCAGGAATATCTTCAAGTATATCCCTTGTTGAAACTGTACTTTCAAGTATTGTTGATAACTTTGGAATGGAACGTAAAAAAGCACTTAATATGGTTACTTTAGCAGGACTTTCTGTATCACTTATCTTTGCTACAGGAGCAGGTCTTTACATCCTTGACATAGTAGATCACTATATCAATAACTACGGTGTTGCAGTTGCAGGACTTATAGAAATAATCCTTCTTTCTTGGTTCTATAACCTTGAAAGTATCAGAGAATATGTTAACCCTCTATCAGACTTTAAAGTTGGTAAATGGTGGAACTTCTGCCTGAAATATCTTACTCCTGCTATACTAGGTGTTATGACAGTTAAAAATATTATAGCTGACATCTCATCTCCTTACGAAGGATACTCACTCAGTGCCATCGGATTATACGGCGGAGGATTCATGCTAGGAACTGTTTTACTTGCAGTAATTTTTCCTAAATTTGCAAAAGTTAATACTAAACCTGATTTAAAAAAGGAGGTATAATTATGAGTACTGGTGCAATTATATCAGCTGCAGTAAGTATTACTATCCTTTGGGGTGGTTTCGGTTACTGTCTATATATAGCTATGAAGAAAAAATAAATTCTATCACTGTGAATATAAAAAAGGAACCACTGTGAATAGCAGTGGTTCCTTTTTTAAGTTGATCTTCAATACTTATTCTATTCCAAAATATTTTTCTAAATATCTGCATACTCCATCTTCGTCATTGGATAGAGCCTTATGCATAAAATGCTTTTTTAGCTCTTCTGGAGCATTGTCCATGACAACCCCTATACCTGCCATGGAGAGCATCTCAAAATCATTATAGCCGTCTCCTATAGCCATTAGATTGTCTGAAGTCAGCCCCTTTTTTTCCAAAAGATAAGATAACGCATTAGCCTTTGACGAGTCTCTGTGCATTATCTCAAGAAACATGGGATTTGAGAAAGCTTTATAGAGGTGATCCCCGAACTTATCGTCGAGAACATTGTATATATCCATAAGTATTTCATTTTCTCCGATGTACATCATTTTGGTAAAAGCTATATTTTCCAACTGATGAAAATCAACAATTGTTTCAGTAAGTCCGGTTCTGTGCTTATATTTTTCAGCTATATCTGACATCTCCGGAAGAACCCATTTATTATCGATAAATCCATGATGATACGTTTCAAACTTTTCTCCTATCTTTACAAGCTCTAGTCCGGTATCATGATCCAGTGTGTTTTTCCAGATTATATTATGTTCTTTGTCATATACGACGGCTCCGTTATAGCATATAATCTCCCCGGTGAGACCTATTTCATTATAAAACCTGACCATGGCTTCATATGCTCTCCCTGTTGTTATCACTATATGTATTCCTTTTCCCTCTAATTTTCTCAATATCTCCATGTTTTTAACCGAAACTTTATGATCAGAATTCAAAAGTGTCCCGTCTAAATCAATTGCCACCATCTTTATTTTATCTTGATTTTCCAAAATAACTCATCCCCTTTTTTACCAATTATTTAGTTAATACTATTACATATAAACAAACTTTTCAAGTTTCTTAACTGAATTTCTGAAAACAGCTTTATTTTGAAAAAAATTTTATTTAAACATTATAAATAATAAAAGCTATTGCTATAGACGTTCACTCTACAGCAATAGCTTCTTTTTTTATTTTTCTATATTTTATTCAATTATCTCTTTTGAACATTATTTTAGAAAAAATGTTTGAAAAAAATTCTGGATTTCTTTTTACTTTTATTTTCTTTCTCTTTTTCATCTTCTGCCGGCTCATCCTTACTTCCAAACATATTTTTGATTCCCCAGTAGACATTATCAGTGAATCCGTCAGGAACCTGACCTTTCTTAAATAAGGCTGTCCTTTTATATTCTCTTGAAGGAGATCCCAGTTCTCCATTTCTAAGATCGATTGTCCTGGAAACCAGAGTTTTATTTTTTATATTGGATTTGATAAACTCAAATTCTCCAGGAGAATATACACCTCTGTTTATCATTGTCTGATAATATTCTC
>NZ_JBFHGC010000082.1:0-7028 GCF_041583315.1 Ilyobacter sp.
ACCAATAATACTTTTTTCATAAATCTTACTCTCCTTTTGTATATATTTTTTGTTTGGAGTTATTATACAACAGTTTGATGTCAAGATACAACCATATAGTATAAATTAATCAGTTTGTATAGTAAACTTACTTAATCAAGCACCTAACTATATAATTTAAATAAAGTAATCATAAATAGTGTCTGGAATATTCTAAAACGAGAGTTCAGAAGGGCGATATTTTTTTAATGTTAGACATACTGTATTCTGTGTGACGAGCTTTTGACTGTAATATTTAACAAATAGAATTGGCCATTATCCTGTTTAACATTCTTAAAAACTCTAAAAAGTATATATATGAAAGAAAATCTCCAAAGAAAGATATCAAAAAATTATTAAAAAAGGTGTCTGCAACTGAAGAAAATTGTATAATAAGAATAGGTAATAAATTGTGTATAAATAAGAAATTTTACAAATAGATTAAAAATAAAGACTCTGAAGGAAGAGAGTTGCCTTATTTATCAAGTGAGCAATTACAACCTTTTACAGAGAATTTTTAGTTCTTGGGACACACCCTAGCTTATTTGACAGCAGATTCTTTGGGGAAATCAAAAGGTCCAGATTAGAAAATAAAACCAAATTAAGAATGAAATATTGAGGGATTAATATGAAAAACTAAATGGAATTTTATATTTTTAAAAATTCTATTCAATGATAACAAAGGGAGTAAAATTATGAAGCTGATTATATGTGAAAAGCCTAGCTTAGCACTGAATGTGGCGAGAGCTTTAGGTAAATTTCAAAAAAAAGATGGTTACTTTTCTACAAATGAGTATATTGTAAGCTTTGCTTTCGGCCATCTATTTGAGCTTAAATCTGTAAATGATTATTTTGGACAAAAGAAACGCTGGCAGGATGTACCTCTTCCGTTTATTCCTGAAGAGTTTGAATTTAAACTTAGAAAAGACGGGAGTATACAAAAACAGTTTAAAATATTACAGAATATCATAAACGAAGAAAGCATCACCGAAATTATAAACTGTGGCGATGCAGACCGCGAAGGACAGATCATCATAGATGTAATCATCGATAATCTGAAAACAAATTTGAAAGTTACCCGGTTATGGCTTCCAGAACAAACAGAAGAGACCATCAGAAAAGAACTGCAAAACCTGTCTTCTAATGAAAAATATTCAAACCTGGCTTCTGAAGGCTATGCAAGAACTTACCTCGATTGGATTCTCGGAATCAATCTCACTAGACATATCAGTTTAAAAAAAGGTACTCTTCTGAGAGCAGGTAGAGTTATGATTCCGATTGTTAAATTTATCTATGACAGAGACCTGGAAATAAAGAATTTTAAACCAGAAAAATATTTGCAGTTGGTTTCAGAAACTGAAGGGATTAAATTAGAAATCAAAGAAAAATTTAAATTGAAAGACAGGCCAAAGGTAGAGGAAAAAAGAAATCTACTAAACAAATCTGAAGCACTTGTATCAGACTTGAAAAAAGAAAAAGTGAAAAAATACCCTAAAAAACTATTTTCTCTTTCTAAGTTACAGTCAGAATTGTCTAAGTCCCATAAAATTAATTTTCAAAATTCCATAAAGGTTATACAAAGCCTGTATGAGAAGGGATATATCACCTATCCAAGAACAAATACAGAGTATCTCAGTATAAATGAAATTCCAAAAGTAGAATCAATTATAAAGAATTATCCAGATATAAACCTAAAAGTAAAAAAAAATAAATCTATCTTTGATGACAGTAAGGTAGAGAGCCACAGTGCTATTATTATCACCAATAAAAAACCTAAAAAAGATGAGTTTAAAGCCTTAGAAAAAACAGTATATGAAGCTGTTCTTAACCGTTTTATCTCAAACTTTTTAGATGAAGAAACTATTCTATCTAAAACTACTTTAGAAATAAAAGTTAACGAAGAAACATTCACTTTAAAGGGCGAGACAATTGAAAATGAAGGTTTCTTAAAATATGAACCTCAAAAAATCACAGATAACCTCCCTAAACTCAATATAGGTAGCAGATTTAAAGTAGATTTTAATATAATCTCCAAAGAGACACAGGCTCCATCTAAAATAACAGAGAGTTCCTTATCTAGTTTTCTTAAAAACCCATTTAAAACAGAAAAAACTACCGAAGAGGAAGAATATAAGGCTATTTTAGACGGTATTGAGATAGGAACAGAGGCAACAAGGACAGGTATTATAGAAAAATGTATAAAGGAAACATATCTCAGTCAGAAAGGTCAAAATTTTTCCATAGAACCCCTGGGAGAAGATTTGATAAATACACTGGATGCCCTTCAGATAAACCTATACAAGGACCGGACAATAGAATTTTCCAAACTTCTGAAGAAAATATATAGAGGGGAAACTACACTGGAAACTCTAGTAGAACTGACAAAAAAAGAACTGGGTGAGACTATTTCAAAAAAAGTAACAATAGATAAAGTAAACTCGAAAAATCCAAATAAAGAGGTTATAGGTCATTGCCCTAAATGCGGAAAAAACATCTACCAGGGAAAAACTAAAACTGAAAAGATCACTTATTATTGCGAAGGTTATAGAGAAGGCTGTAAATTTACTCTCTGGGAAGATTCAAAACATTATGATAATAAAATAAAAATAACAAAAACAAAGGCAAAGATGCTTCTAAAAGAATCTGGAAAGGCTCAGTTTAACCTTAAAAATAAGGCTGGGAAAGAATATGAAGGATACTTAAAAATTAAATTAAACGGGGATTATGTAAATTTTGAGCTAGATGGATTCCCAAAAAAAAATAGACCAGAAAAAATTATTAAAAGAACAATATAACTCGAAAATCTTATAAAAAAATTCGTAATCTCAAAACCTATGTCCAAGTAATTCAAAAGAAAATCTGGGATAAATTCCTACCTGTTGTTGAAGGATCTAGCTGTAAGGATTGGTTTATACATAATTCTGTCACGAAACTGTCGTACACGGAGCTTATACTTACATTAAGATAAATCAAAACAGATACAACAGGAGGAAATATAATGAAAAAACTTATGGTTATTATGGCACTTTCAATATCGGCAGTTTCATTTGCTCACAATACACCGGATAAAAGTCATATGGAATCCCAAAGAAAAACTGTACGGTCACACCACCAAAGGGATTCTTTTGCAACAAGACAGAACCGTGAGTATAAAAAACTTCAGATAGCTCATAACAGGGAACAGGAAGAATTCAGAGCCAAAATTAAAAGAATCAACAGTAGAATAAGAAGAGAAAAACATTCTATGAGAGTCAACATGAGAAAAATTGAAAGACTGGAAAGACGGAGATCTTATGTTAAGTCTGACATGAAAAGAAATCAGATGAGATATAACAGGGAAATCAAGATGAATTATCATATTTAAAATAATTATGAATATACAATTTAGGTTACTCTTGATAGGAAGTGAAGCAGAAGTCCAAATAACTTGGAATTTTAGTTTTTATAAAAAAAGAGAGGCATTCGCCTCTCTAGAATAAAATAATCTAATCTTGAATAGAGTCTTCTAACTCTGAATAGAAATTGGTATTATTGGCCGAGTAGTTCTGATACTCTTCCGTATCAAAGTTTTTATTACCTAGTTCTGATAGGATAACTTCTTCCAAAATCCCAGATATTCTTGGCAGTTTATCTTTAATCAGGTCAAAAAGAATTTCCCTGTTTAACAGGGTAGATTCTTTCTCTGTGACTCCTATGAAATGTTTCATTACTTGCCAAGGAATTTCAGGATGATCTTCCTTTATATTATTACTGACTCTCTTAGAAGCCACTCCTATATCTACGAGCAGGCTTAGAGAATTATTGAATAGCATATGATCTGAGGCATTGTAAAATTCAAAAGAATTATTATAAGAATTCGCCAGTTCAGAAAGCTGTTCTATGCTTCTTAAAATATCAATTATCGGGGCCAAATTGCCGCTTGTATTTTTTCTCATGAATAACCTCCTCTCTAACTTTCATAAAAAATTCAAGGCTATATCTTATTCTGGCTACTTTTGAGAAAGTTCAAATAAGCTCATTATTCTTTAGATTTTTGAATGGATGTAATACATTGAATTTCTTCGTTAAGAATCTTTTATAAAAATACTTACTACTAGTATTATATTGATTTTTTTGTCTTTTTCCTTTTTTGAAAAACTGATTATGGATATTTAATTTTTTTTTAGTATTTTTTATTGGAATGTCATTAAATAATACCCTGTAAAATGTTCATTTGTTATAGAATTAAAACTTTCTACAATAAATAAGATAACTATCATAATAAAAATATTATTAATCTGTTTTATTCGGTTTCAAAATTTTCTAGGATTTTTTCCAGTCTTATTGCTTCTTTTATTATAGATTTTATCTCTTCCCTGGCTTTATTTGTTTCTTCTTTGTTCATCTTGCTTATTTTTTTTTCAAAAGAAAATATATTTTTATAAAAAGGAATTACTGGTTTTTCTTCTTTTTCAATGGTTTCTTTCTTTTCTATTAAAAGTTTTTCTAAGGAGTTTTTATCAAGACCCTCTTCAATTTTTTTTATTATAGATTTTTTTTCTTCGTTTTCCAGTTTATATATTTCATTTATAACCTCTCTGTTGAGTATTGCCACTATTCCTTTTCCATGATCTGTATTTACAGTAGAGAATAGGTTATATCTTTTTCTGTATCTTAGAGCAGTCTGTTTATTAAAATTTGCCTCAAATAAAAATTTTTCGTATAATCCTTCGTCATATTGATTTTTTCCTGATATTTCTTCGAAAACTTCTTGAAGAATTCTTCCGAGCTCTATTTTGGAAACACCCTCGATCATCTTTAATTCGGTAGCCTTATTTCTGAAAAAACTATTTAAAGTTGCATCAGAGGTAAGTTCAAAATTTCCATCTATATTTTCTTCCGGAATTTTAAGTGCAAGTGACCGATCGGTAACTTGCACTTTTTTAATTTGAGTTTTTTGTTTAAAACTGCCAGATTGTTTTTTTAATCTCTCCATAACATCCATATTAGCCATTAATTACCCTCCCTATAATATCTCCGTAAATTTCCTGTATTGGGATTGCCTTTTTTGATCCTGTTTCAAAGATAGTTTTCCCCTTTTCAGCTAGTGCTTCTTCCACAACACTTTCAGGAATAGGCTCTGATAAAAATACTCCTGTCCCCGAAAAAAAAGTACTTAGGTCTTCATAATATTTTTTATTCAGTTTAGTATTTCTCACTAGATTCGGTACTACCATTGATATTTTTTTACCTTCTGCTTTATTTATCAGTCTAGTTATTCCAGCCGTACTTAATTTGTCCAATTTTATCGGTACTATAATCTCATCGGTTATTTCAAGTATAACATCATTTAGCACGTTAAAAACTGGTGCACAGTCTACAATTATATAATCATATTCTTTTTTTAGATTTTCAAAAACTAATTTAATTTTCTTTTTAAGATTATTTCCAAATATATCCGTTTCAACTGGAAAATAATCTAAGTTCTCTCTTATTTTTATCCTTACATCGTCAGTTGTTTGTATGTGGTACTTTAACCCTTTCCCTCCTTCAAACCATCTTCCCAGAAGAATGAGGCTGTCGTTTTGTGCATCTGAAGTTATTAATGCTACTCTGTTCTCAAGAAGTGACAATCCATGGGCTATGTTTTTAGAAAGTGTAGATTTTCCTACGCCTCCCTTATTATTTTTAATAGTAACTATTTTCCCCATTTTATACCCCCATTAGTTATTCTTAAATTTTTTTCTGAGTTCTTCTTTACAGTTGCTGATTCCTTATTTTATAAGCATAAAGCAAATAAAAAGCAACGTTTTATATGGATTATCTATGTTTAATTTTCATTGAGATCTTTAAATGAACCTCTATAAATTGTAGCCTTTTAAGGGATAAAAAACAACTTTTTAAAAAGCCTGTTAAAAAATCAGAAGAGAAAACAATAGATTAGGGAAGACTGATTAATTTTAATTTTCCCAAATATAACTGACCCATTCAGGATAGTCTATAAATGGATTTCTGTTTCCCTGTATTTCATAAACTTTCTCATGCCTGGACCTTTCTGCATCATCTACAGGATCTTGCACGTGCCACTCCAACAGGGTGCTGAGTTTCCCGTATCTTCCATCAAAATTCTCCTTAGAGCTTTCAGTTCCGGTGTAATCTACAAGCTCTAAGTCGTAGTTATCGTATTTCCCCCCAGTCCCCTCATATCTTACAGCCATATAAAACATCATTCTGGCGGTATCTCCTTTTATATCATCTCTTGGTTCCCATGAATCTCTATCTGATTTGGTTTCTATTGCCTCCTTATTATTGGTTCCTCCATTGTCCAAATCCTTATTTCCTTTGGAACTATTAACACTTGTATCTGTTGGTCTGAGGTGATGGAGGTCTGTATATGCATAATTGTTACTTCTAGCTTTAAAGCCCTTTGATTTTGGCCAGACATGCTCCCGGTTCCATCCATCCTTAGAATCGAACTGAGATCTTATTTTTTTTGGCTGACTCCTGCCGGTGTAGAATAAGATTATATTCTCATGATTATTAGGGTCTTCATCTGTATATTCCAAGGCATTATATGCTTCTTTATATGTTAATTTTTTATGGTTTGCAGTGATTATTTGGTTTAGAGCTTTTTTTAAATCTGCTCCTCCTTTTCCGTCAGCCTCTTTATAATACTGATCTTTCGTTGAAATAACCTTAGTTAAATCTTTTTGTTTTTCTTCTTTTTCACAGCTAATCCAGAACATTGAAAGTAACAATATAATTAGTATCTTTTTCATTTTTTCTCCTTTTGATATTGAGTTGATACAACTGTAATATACCATATTTTATCAATAAATATGTTTCTGTTTCAAGTCTTGTGTAAACTATCAATTTTATAATGT
Source organism: Ilyobacter sp. (assembly GCF_041583315.1). Lineage (NCBI taxonomy): Bacteria > Fusobacteriati > Fusobacteriota > Fusobacteriia > Fusobacteriales > Fusobacteriaceae > Ilyobacter > Ilyobacter sp. Next base: position 6,882 of record NZ_JBFHGC010000082.1, read on the forward strand.
AAAAGTTTAATAAAATGAAAGGCTTAAAAATTTAGCTTGAATTTAATATTATCTTTCTTCCATTGGAAGTATTATCCATATTGAAATCTTATACAGTAATATTTAGATAGAATTGTTTTATAATTTTTTATTTTTTATTATTGGCCT
>NZ_JBFHGC010000083.1:0-6974 GCF_041583315.1 Ilyobacter sp.
GAGTATATTTTCTGGTTCTCAGAAACTTGTTTTCTGAGTTTCATTAATCTTTTTGGATTTTCAAGGTCATTTAGCTGATTTTTCACAGCCTCGACCTTTTGGTTATGCCCTGACCGAAGGGAGGAAATGCCCTTGGGGTGCTTTTCTGTCAAGAGAAAAGTAACAGATTTCGTATAAATTCAATAATCCATATAAATTTATACCTAAAAAAATAAGAAGAAGAAGAAAACAAACACCAAAACTAATAAAAATTACAGGGAGGAATATTGTGCTTTTAGAATTTGAAGGTATTTTACCAAAATTAAATGAAAAAACTTTTGTTGCAGAAGGAGCAAAACTAATCGGGGATGTGGAAATGGATGAATTTTCTAGCATCTGGTTCAACTGTGTTGCACGGGGAGATGTCTCAAATATACGTGTAGGAAAATATTCCAACGTGCAGGACAACTCTGTCCTGCATGTAGCAGATAATAAGCCTTGTATTATCGGTGACTATGTCACGGTGGGTCACAACGTAGTCCTTCACGGATGCGTGGTAGAAGACCACTGTCTCATAGGCATGGGAGCCACGGTTCTCACAGGAGCAGTTATAGGAAGAGGAAGTATAATAGCAGCCGGAGCCCTTGTAAAGGAAAATCAGATAGTCCCTCCCAATTCACTTGTGGCCGGAGTACCTGGAAAAATAATCCGAACTGTCGAAAATCAGTGGGACAGCATCCATTCTCAGGCAGTAAAATACAAAACACTTTGGACAAAGAGATATGGTATCATGCCTGATGCAGATGGCGAGGTTTACGGAGGAGAAAAAATCATTTAATTTCTTAAAAGAAACTATTTTTAGTTCATCAATTTATCCAGGTTAATTTTTAACCACATTTAATTTTTTTAATCGACATCAAACAATACTCCTCCGATATATTGCAGAAGTTTGTAAAAAGCACAAGTTGTAAAAAGGGTGCTTCATAGTGATCATTTATCGACCTAATAGAGAATAAAATAAGTTCGTTTTTCACTCTTATTACAGTAGACTAATTTTGTAAAACCAGTTATAATATAGTTTGTAAAACTAGGTCGATAAATAATTTTTATAACTATTAAATTTACAATATAGGAGGTATTATTTTGAAAAAAATAGCCATATTAACAAGCGGAGGAGACGCTCCTGGAATGAATGCTGCTGTAAGAGCTGCAGGTAAATTCGCACTTAATACTGACTTAGAAGTGTATGGAATCAAAAGAGGATACTTAGGTATGTTAAATGATGAAATATTTAAAATAACTTCTCAAGACCTTGGAGGAATAATAGACAGAGGTGGTACGACTCTTCTTACTGCAAGATGTCCAGAGTTTAAAGATCCCAAAATAAGAGCAATAGCTGCAGATAACCTTAAGAAAAGAGGAATCGATGGTCTTATTGTTATAGGTGGAGACGGATCTTTCCACGGTGCTGACCTTCTTTCAAAGGAACACGGAATAAAAGTAATCGGTATTCCCGGGACTATAGATAATGACATTGCTGGTACTGACTATACAATAGGTTTTGATACGTGTCTGAACACTATTCTAGATGCTATACAGAAAGTAAGAGACACTGCTACTTCACATGAGAGAACTATTCTTATAGAGGTAATGGGAAGAGATGCCGGAGACCTGGCTCTTTATGCTTCTATGGCCGGTGGGGGAGACGGAATATTGATTCCTGAACAGGACAACCCAATCGAAGTAATGGCATATCAGATTCAGCAAAGAAGAAGAAGAGGAAAGCTTCATGATATTATACTAGTAGCAGAAGGTGTAGGATCAGCTCATACGATAGCAGAAGAGTTAAAGAAAAAAGTACATACTGATGTAAGAATTGTAGTACTAGGACATGTTCAGAGAGGTGGTACTCCATCAGGTTTTGACAGAGTACTCGGTACAAAAATGGGAGCTAAGGCAGTACAGCTGTTATTAGAGGAAAAAGGATGTCTGATGATCGGTATAGAGGGCAACCAGATAGTTACTCACCCCATCGAATATGCTTGGGAAGGAAAAAGAAGAAGCCACATGGAAGATTATGAACTGGCTAATATCTTATCAAAATAAAAATAATTCAAATTTTAATTATTATATTTTTAAGCAGAGACCTGGTAAAGGTCTCTGTTTTTATTTATCATAAAAACAATAATATTTTTACTGCTTCTCAAACAACATCATAGAGGGGGCAACATATATAAAATACTTTTTTAAGTGTACACTTTTTTATCCGTTGCAAGATCTGACTTAGACGTTCGTCACTGTAAAACCTTTAAAAAATATCAAAATATCACTTGAATTTAATAATTTCCTATAGTATACTCTATTTGAAGTTAAGCAATGAAAACAAAGGTACACACTATGTTTTAGTGTACACTAAAGAGGTGGTAAAATTTGGAATATTCAGAAAGACAAAAAAAAATTATAGATATAGTCAAAAAAAGAGGACCTATTACAGGCGATGAGATCGGAAAAATATTAGATCTTACAAGAGGTGCCCTCAGAACAGACTTTTCAATACTGACCAAAAATAATATTCTCAATTCTAAGCCTAGAAAAGGATATACATACCTTGGTGAAGGAAATGTAAGCGGTGATAAGCTCGGTGATAAACAGGTAAAAACTTATATGGGTATACCAAGTGTGCTTACAGAGGAAACTACAGTATACGAAGCCATCGTATCACTATTTCTAAAAGATACCGGAAGCTTACTAATAGTAAAAGACGGATACCTTTCTGGTATAGTTTCTAGAAAAGATCTTCTGAAACACGTAATCGGAGGCAAAGAAAACCATAAATCTCCAATAGGAATGATCATGACTAGAATGCCAAATATTATAGTCTGCTTTCCCAATGACAGTATACACTCTGTGGCCGAAAAAATGGTTGAACATGAGATAGATTCTATTCCTGTGGTAGAGGAAAAAGTTCACGATAAAAAGACAAGATATAAGGTTCTCGGTAAAATTTCTAAAACAACTATAACCAGAATATTTGTAGATGAATTCAAAAAAAAATAGAGGTGGTTAATCTTGGAAAAATTTACTATACACGTTTTTTCAGACTCTTACGGAGAATCTGGGGAGCAGGTTTCAAAATGTGCTCTCTCTCAATTTGGCTTTGGAGAATACGACATTGTAAGGCATTCACATATCAACAGTCTTGAAAAATTGAACCAGGAATTAAAAATACTAGACGGTGCTGAAAATATATTGGTAGTTCACACTATGATACATTTAGACCACGTAGAAGTTCTTGCACAATTTTGTAGAGATAGACACTTTAAAAACATAGATCTGCTAAACCCACTTGTAGCCGCAATAGAAGAACACACCAAAAGGGCTCCGAGAAGAGAATCAGGAATATATAAGAAGCTGGATGAAAAATATTTCCGTAGAATTGAAGCAATAGAATTTGCTGTAAAATATGACGACGGGAAGGATGCCAGGGGAATACATGAGGCTGACCTTATACTGCTAGGTATATCTAGAACATCTAAAACGCCTCTCAGTATCTATCTAGGAAACAAAAAACACATTAAAGTCATAAATATTCCATTGGTTCCTGAAATGGAGATTCCTAAAGATATATTCAAAGTCCCAAAGAAAAAAATCATAGGACTAACTAATTCAATCGAAGTTCTAAATAAAATTCGTGAAGAAAGACTAAAAACCATCGGATTTAAAGAAGGGTCGGCATACTCTTCAATGGGAAGAATAATAGAAGAGATGGATTATGCAGAAAATATAATGAAGAGAATAGGATGCCCTGTGGTAGATGTCTCTCAGAAAGCGATAGAAGAAACTTCTGAGATTATAATAAACATAATGAAAGAAAACGGATTTAAAATAATTTATTAAAAATATATTAGGAGGTATCATCATGGCAGAGAAAAAAATAAAGATTAAATACAAGGAAACTGCACTTAAAAGGAGAAGAAAAGTAATCAAAAGCTGTAAATAATAGAGATTTTTTACTGATTTTCTTATACTATCTCTAATCCAGGGGGGAATTTGGAATTATGTCAAAATTAGTATATGCATTTGAAGAGGGTAGCAAAGATCTTAAAAATTTGCTAGGGGGAAAAGGAGCAAACCTTTCAGAAATGACCAACATAGGTTTACCAGTACCTCCAGGATTCACATTATCCACTGAGGCTTGTAATGAGTATTACAAAAAAGGAAAAATACTTTGGGATGATCTGAAACATGAAATAGAAGATAATATGAAAAAATTGGAAGCTAAAACAGGTAAAAGATTTGGTTCTGAAAAAAATCCACTTTTAGTTTCAGTAAGATCCGGTGCAGCTGTATCTATGCCCGGAATGATGGATACAGTCTTAAATCTAGGCCTAAATGAAATTACTGCTGAAGCAATTGCCAGGGAAACAGGTAATGAAAGATTTACATGGGATTCATACAGAAGATTCATACAGATGTTTTCAGACGTAGTTATGGAAATTCCTAAGTACAAGTTTGAAATAGCAATTGATGAATTAAAAGAAAGCAAAGGATATAATCTTGACGTGGACATGACTGCCCAAGATCTCAAGGATCTTGTGAGTCGTTTTAAAAGTATCTACATAAAAGAGATAGGAAAAGATTTCCCTGAGGATCCTTTTGAGCAACTTTTGCTTACTATTCTTGCAGTCTTTGATTCTTGGAATAATCCTAGGGCAATAGTTTACAGAGACCTGAATGACATTCCTGGAAATATTGGTACTGGAGTAAATGTACAAAGTATGGTTTTTGGAAATATGGGTGAAAATTCCGGAACAGGAGTTGCCTTTACAAGAGACCCTGCCACAGGAGAAAAAGCTGTGTACGGTGAATATCTGATGAATGCCCAGGGTGAAGATGTAGTGGCAGGTATCAGAACTCCACACAAAATCGAGAGATTAAAAGATGACCTTCCGGAAGTTTACGAAGAATTTTTGAAAATCTGTTCACTTTTGGAAAATCATTATAAAAATATGCAGGACATAGAGTTTACAATTGAAAAAGGAAAGTTGTATATCCTTCAGACAAGAAACGGTAAAAGAACTTCCACTGCTGCAGTGCAGATAGCCGTTGATATGGTGGAAGAAGGTGTGCTCACAAAAGAGGAGGCCATACTCAGAGTAGATCCTCAGAGTATCAGCCAGATGCTTCACAAGGCCTTCCGTGAAGACAGTCTTTCCAGTGCTAGTCCAATTGCTGAAGGACTCCCGGCTTCTCCTGGAGCTGCCAGCGGAAAAGTTTTCTTTGATTCTGAAGCAATAAAGCTGAATAAAGGCGGAATCTTGGTAAGACTGGAAACGTCTCCAGAGGATATAGAGGGTATGCATGGTTCCGAAGGAATATTAACTGTTCGTGGTGGTATGACTTCTCATGCTGCAGTTGTGGCCAGAGGAATGGGAAAATGCTGTGTAAGCGGATGTAGCAACATAAAAATAGATGAAGAGAATAAAGAAATGACTATAGGGGATGTAGTTGTAAAAGAGGGAGAATATATCTCTCTAGATGGAACTACTGGTAAAGTATATCTTGGAAGTATAGAAAAAGAAGAAGCAACCCTGGGGGGAAGCTTTAAAAAATTTATGGGATGGGCTGATGATATAAGAGTCATGGGAGTCAGGGCAAATGCAGATACTCCTGAAGATTCTGAAGTCGCTGTAAAATTTGGAGCAGAAGGAATAGGGCTTTGCAGAACAGAACATATGTTCTTTGAAGAAAAGAAAATATGGCCTATGAGAGAAATGATCGTAGCAAAAACAACTTATGAAAGAGAGAGGGCTTTAGAGAAGCTGTTACCTCTTCAAAAAGAAGATTTTGTCGGGATTTTCAGAGTTATGGGAAGTAAACCTGTAACTGTGAGACTACTAGACCCGCCTCTCCATGAGTTTCTTCCAAATAAAGACGAGGAAATCAAGAGACTAGCTAATGATATGAATATAGACTTTGAAGATTTGAAACAAAGAGTTTTCTCTCTCCATGAATTTAATCCTATGCTGGGACATAGAGGATGCAGATTGGCTATAACTTATCCTGAAATCTATGAGATGCAGGCAAAGGCAATCATTGGAGCAGCTATACAGGTAAGAGATGAAGGGATCAAAGTGGATCCTGAAATCATGATACCTCTCGTTGGAGAAGTAAATGAACTAAAATATGTAAAAAGCAAGGTAGTAGCTGCTATTGATAAACTCTTTAAAGAACTTGGTGAAGATATAAAGTATAAATTAGGAACTATGATCGAAGTGCCTAGAGCTTGTCTGACCTCTGATGAAATTGCAGAAGAAGCTGATTTCTTTAGTTTTGGTACAAATGACCTCACCCAGATAACTTTTGGATTTTCAAGAGATGATTCTCCTAAATTCTTAGGTGAGTACAAAACAAAGGAAATACTTCCCAGAGATCCATTTGAAAGCGTGGATATAAAGGGAGTGGGGCAACTCATGAAAATGAGTATAAAGCTTGGTAGAGGTGTCAAAAAAGATATTAAACTGGGTGTATGCGGTGAACACGGAGGAGACCCTAAGAGTATTGAATTTTTCAACTCTATAGGACTTGACTACGTCTCATGTTCCCCTTACAGAGTTCCTGTGGCCAGATTGGCCGCTGCACAGGCAGAATTAAAAAGCAGAAAAAAATAATCTATAGAAAATAGCTCCTTAGGGGCTATTTTTTATGTAAATTTTAATTTTATATAAAAGAAGCACAGAAAAAAAAGAGTATAATCATAGTAAATATATCTACAACTTTAGGAATACTGTCTACATAGAAAAGGGGGAATTATCTTGAAAGAAGTCAGACTGGGAATTCTGGGACTTGGGGCCATAGGCAGCTCTCTGATAAAAATAATACAGGAAAACCACACTCGAATAATGAAAGAATACGGAATAGACCTCATAATAAAAAGGGTCTACAGTGAAGAAAAAGATATTTCCAAAGAACCTTGGACCAAGGGTCTGTATATA
>NZ_JBFHGC010000084.1:0-6942 GCF_041583315.1 Ilyobacter sp.
AACTTTAAAAATATGAAAGGAATAAAATTATGAAAAAAATTCAGGATTACCGATTTTTAGTTCAGCTTTTATGCTTAATTTTAACAGCAGTATCATTTTCTATAAGTTTTAAATTTACACTTTTATTAATTCTGACTCTCACATTTTTTACAGGGGTATTCTACTGCGGTTGGATATGTCCATTTGGGTTTATACAGGATTCCTTTGACCATATAGGAAGTGCATTTGGGATCAAGAAGAGGAAAGTCCCAAAATCACTCCACAGAATTTTAAAATTCAGCAGATATCTGATTTTCCTGCTTTTGCTGTTGAACCTGTCAGATTTTATATTTACCATTTTAAAATTTGATCCGAGAGTAAATTTCTTAGAATTAATATCCGGGAACACTGTAACTATAATTTCAATTTTAGTGGTAGTATTTTTTTCTCTGGTGTCAGTTTTTTTTCAGAGACCATTTTGCAACTATCTCTGTGTACAGGGAGCCAAGTATGGTCTGCTAAGTCTTTTCAGAATTTTTACAATAAAAAGGGATGACGAGAAATGCATCGGATGCAAAAAATGTGAAAGAGTCTGCCCTATGAATATAGATATCACAAATTCAGTAAATCTAAGAGATCCAAACTGTATAAACTGTTTTCAGTGTATAAGCAGCTGTCCCATAGAAAAAACACTTACTTTTGGAAAAGTTGGATTAAGTAGACCGGAAAAGATTAATTTTTCAAAAGGTATTGTTATATTTTCATTGATTTTGTCTCTGTTTATTTATTACAGTACATCTAAAAGTCATGCATCTGGGAATGATAGACAGACAATAACAGCTGAAAAAGTCGGGGGAATCGCCTCTGCAGATATAGCAAAAGGCATCGAAGATGGAACCTATAATGGAAGTTCCAAAGGTTATAAGGGAACGGTCCAGGTAGAAGTAAGGGTGGAAAATGAAATTATTAAAAGTATTGATATTGTAAGTTATCAAGATGATATCGTCTGGTTCAACAGGGCAAAAGATACTGTTCTAAGCGAAATAATAAAAAGTCAAAACACTGCTGTAGATGCCGTTGCAGGAGCAACATATTCTTCGTCAGGGATAATAAATGCTGTTTCAAATGCCCTCAATAATAGGGACAAGTAAGACTTCAAATTATTTATATATAAAAGAAGTAAAATTAATGATTTGAGAGAGTCATATAATAAAAAGGAGAGTGTTATTATGAAAAAATCACTAAAAACGTTAGTTTTAGTTGTATCAATGGTTACAATTACTGCATGTGCAAATGCTTCCACAGGAATGGGGAATTCCTCAGGGGGGATGGGTGACAGACCTCCAAGATTTGAAAAGATTTCAGAGGCAGATTTTTATGCTGGGTTAGCTGTAACGAGCAGTATCAAAGCTAAAATGCAAGTTATTTTAGCTGATTTCAAAACTTCTTTTGAAAGTAAACTTAAAGATACTCAGCAGCCACCAGCTAGAGAAGAAATAGAACCGTTAATAAAAGCAAGGGATTCAAAAATAAAGCCTTTACTTACAACTACTCAGTATGAAACTTATAAGAAAACTGTAGAAGGTTTATTTGTTCCTGATGAGGGACAGAGACCTCAGAGACAATAAGTTTTTAGTTGTTCTAAGTACAGCTAAAACTGTGCTTAGAACAACTTATGCTAAATATAAGATAGTTTAAGCAAAGTTTTGAATTTATGAGGGTTTGAAACTTAGAAGAGTGGAGAAAATGTTTTTACAGCTGACTCTTCAGATTATTTCTTTATTGATAAATTCAAAACTCTGTCTGAGATATATAATAAAAAGAATTCAAGGCACTTTGGGCTATGAGACTTAAGGTGACAATATAATAATTTTATTTTTAGGAGGATTAAGATGATCAAGGTAATTGATGATAAATGCAAAGCTTGCGGAGAATGTATACTGGCATGTCCTTGTGACGTGCTCAGAATGGATAAAGAAACCGGTCTTGCTATTGTAAAATACCCTGATGACTGTCAGCTCTGTAACTTGTGTGTCTACTACTGTCCCTATGATGCAATGGAGCTGACAGCTGAAAAAAACGGGAAACTAGTACTCAGCTGGAGTTAATAAAAAAGGTGGTGCAGAAAATATGGGAGCATATACAAAACAAGAGCATAGTGCAGATATATTGGTAATCGGTGGAGGAATTGCAGCAGTTTTTGCAGCAACCAGAGCCAGTAAAAACGGATCAAAAGTTATAGTGGTAGATAAGGGCAGCATAGGAAGATCGGGGCAGACACCATTTGCCAGTGCTATGGCTGTTTTTGATGAAAAACTGGGCCATAAAAGAGATGAATGGCATAGAATATTGGAAGAAAATTCTAAAAAACTCAATAATCCCGCCTACTTGGATATGTATATGGATTATTCTAAAGAAATCTACAGTGAACTGGAAGACTGGAAGGCAACGGATATAGGCTTTGGCGGTGTTTTCAGAAAAAAATTAATGGAAAATAAAAATATAAAAGTCATAGAAAGAACCATGATTACCACACTTCTTGAAAATAATGGTGAAATTATAGGGGCTGTGGGCTTTTCTCTTGACAGTGAAAAAGCAGTTGTGATAAATGCCAAATCTGTAATCTTGTGTACCGGAGCCGGCGGATTTAAGCCAAATGGATTTCAGGTTGGGTCGCTGACTTTTGACGGTGATGCAATGGCTTATAGAATAGGAGCAAGAATCTCAGGAAAAGAGTTTGTAGATACACATGATAATAATCCAGATTCCCCTGCATATTGCTGGGGGCAATGGCAGGGTATGTGGAGCAGGGGACTTCCAAAGCTGACAGAAGGTCCTATGGAAGGCGGAGGTCAGGCTCTTGACTTGACCGGAGCCCATGAAGCACATAAGGGATTAATCCCTGTGGATGCCCCAAGGCCAGACGGACCACCACCAGGTGGAAGGGACGGAAAACAGGGTCCACCAGATGGTGAAAGATCATACAGACCTCAAGGTCCACCTGGAGGGAAAGAAGGAGAAGGTGAACGCCCAAAAGGAGGCCGCCCAGAGCATCCTATCGGAGGAGCATCGGCAGGACTCAGTGTACATAAGGCTGAAGGCTTATTTCCAAGTGACAGTAAGTGCGCAACTAATATCAAGGGATTATACGCAGCCGGAGACTGCCTGTCTTCTATGCTGGTTGGACCTATTTATAACGGTGTAGGTGGATTTTCTGTAATGGGGTCAGCTGTACAAGGTGCCGCTGCAGGGGAAGCTTCTGCAAAATATGCAAACAATAAAATTATAAAAAACATTAGTGATGAAAAAATAACAAATGCAATTAATGAAATGTTTGAACCTTTAAAGAATGAAAAAGGATATTCTCCAGGATGGGTTGAGCACTTGATACAAGGAGTTTTGACACCTTATTATGTGCTGTATATAAAAGAGAAAAATAGATTGGAATCTGCACTTACAATGGTTGAATTTTACAGAGATCATTTTTTACCAAATTTAAGGGCAACAGACTTACACGATCTGAGAAAAGCTCATGAAGTGAAAAATATGCTTTTAAATGCTGAGATGAAACTAAGATCATCACTTTTCAGGACAGAAAGCAGGGGAAATCATTACAGAGAGGATTATCCTGATCAAGATGACAAAGAATGGCTTGCCTGGGTTGTCATGGAGAAAGGCTCTGACGGGAAAATGAAACTTGAAAAATTCCCTGTTAAAGATTTTAAAAAATTCATGGTATAAACTCAAAAAAATGAGGTGAAAAATATGTATATTAATAGACGGGCATTTATTAAGGGTGCCCTTGGTATAAGTGTAGCAGGTGCCGCCATAGCAGCAGGGCTTATAAAGAACAGATCTCCTAAGGAGATATCACAGCTGATGGAAACTGCACTAGAGCAGGAAACTGATATTCTGGTGATCGGCGGAGGTATTGCAGGGGTATTTGCAGCTCTGAGAGCCAGCAGAAACGGAGCTAAGGTGGTACTTGTAGACAAGGGAAGTGTGGGAAGGTCTGGACAGACTCCTTTTGCCAATGGTTTTGCTGTATTTGATGAATCCAATGGTGATGACAGAGCTACCTGGCACAAAAATATGGCCACAAATACTGAGGGGATAAACAGACCGGAATATCTGGATCAGCTAATGGACTACTCTAAAGAGATATATGAAGAGATGAAGTCATGGGGAGCTACAGAGGTTGGTTTTGGTAAAGTTCTCAGAAAGAAAATTTATGATGAAGGAATTCAGATAATAGAAAGAACAATGCTTACTACACTTCTTGAAAAAGACGGGAAAGTGGCAGGTGCAGTGGGATTTAAATTGGACAGCGAAGAGGCTGTAGTAATAAAAGCTAAATCTGTGCTTCTCTGTACAGGAGCCGGGGCTTTTAAACCAAATGGTTTCCAGTTCAGATCTCTGACAAGCGACGGGGATGCCATGGCCTATAGAATAGGTGGTAAAATTTCCGGGAAAGAGTTTGTAGATACTCATTTTACCGGTTCTGATAATCCGGCCTATTGCTGGGGCAACTGGAAAAATCAATGGGAAACAGGGATAATGAAGACAGAAAATGGTCCGGAAGCAAATGGAATGGGACTGGATCTCAATATGTATCACAGTGCACATGCAGCTAGTATCCCGGTTACTATGGGACCTCCACCAGGAGGTGACGGAGAAAGAAAGCCGCCTGAGAGAAGTGATTCCAGAAGGAAATCTCCTGGAATGGAAGGAGGGAAACCACCAGGAATGGGTGACGGAGATCCTATAGGTGGTTCTACAGCAGGTATGGGAGTTCATAAGAGTGAAGGACTTTTCCCGACTGATGCAAGATGCGGAACTAATATAGAGGGACTCTTTGCAGCAGGTGACTGCCTGTCATCTATGCTGGTAGGAGGAAAGTATGTAGGAGTAATGGGTTTTTCCCTGGCAGGTTCTGCGACACAGGGAGCTCTGGCAGGAGAAGTAGGAGCCGAGTATATAAAAAAATCAGATATGCCTAATATCAGTGACTCTACTATAAAAGAGATAAAAGAAGATATGTTTGCATCGAGGGAACTGGAAAAAGGTTATAGTCCAGCCTGGGTGACTCAGATGCTGCAGTTTAACATGATTCCATACTATGTACTTTACATAAAAAAAGAGGACAGACTAAAAGCTGCTCTTAAAAATATAGAGTTTTTCAGAGATCATTTTGCAGATAAGATGATAGCAAGTGACGCCCATGAACTGAGACTGGTTCATGAAACAAAAAATATGATATTAAATGCAGAGATGAAGCTAAAGGCATCCCTATTTAGGACAGAAAGCAGAGGAAACCACTACAGGGAAGATTATCCTGATAGAAATGATAAAGATTGGCTTGCCTGGGTTGTAATCCAAAAAGATAAAGAGGGTAGCATGAAGCTGTCTAAAGTACCTGTAAATGGATAAATTCAATATTAACTTTTAATTTTAAAGGAGGAAAAGATAATGGGTTCAACAGAATTAATGATTGTTTTGGCTATAGTAGTTCTTGTATTCGGGTCATCAGCAATACCTAAATTGGCTAAATCAGTAGGTGAAGCCAGAAGAGAGTTTAATAAAGCAATTAAGGACGAAGAAAAAAAAGAGACAAAACAAGACGGAGAAGTATAAAAAATGGAAGCAAACCCAGCATCAGACAAGTATATGCATATATTTGAACATCTTAAGGAACTGAGGAAAAGGCTTATTATTTCAGTGATTAGTTTTGCAGTATTTGTTGTAGTGGCATTTTCTATTCACAATGAGATTGTAGATCTGTTTATTAAATTCTATTCCTCTATACCTAGCGGCGGAGAGAATAAGCTCTTTGTAAACTCCATAGTTGAAGGGATGACGACGAAAATTAAAATATCCCTGATCATGGGCCTTATTCTTTCCATGCCTCTGCATATCTATAACATTGTAGCCTTTATTTTTCCAGCCTTGAATAAAAAGGAGAAGGGATGTCTCGCGGCGGCACTTGTCTGCAGCTTTATACTGGTAATAGTGAGCATTTATCTGTCATACTTTAAGATACTTCCCATCTCAATTAAATTTTTGACAGACAGTGACTTTATTCCTCAGGACGTGGGACTTCTACTAAATTATAAAACTAACCTTTTTTATGCTTTGTATTTTGTATTTTGGTCCATAATAGGGTTTCAGAGTCCTATAGTCTTTGTGTTGTTAATGGCCTTTAATATCATAAAGAGGAAAACGGCTCTTGCGGCTAGCAGATATATTATTGTTTTAATATTTGTAGTTTCGGCAATTGTAACACCACCAGATGTGGTGAGCCAGGTAGGATTGGCAATTCCCCTTGTAATACTCTATTTTATGGCTATCCTGGTAGCGAAAATATTTAAGTTTGGAGAGTAGATATGTTTGGATTGGGATTTACAGAGATTATTATTATCTGGGTGGTTATTATGGTGGTGATAAAGCCAGAAGATCTGCCTGGATTTTTCAGAAAAATAAGAAACTTATATCGTGAACTGAAAAAAACATGCAGTGATGTCAACAGGATGAAAGATGATTTTATCAAGATCACTGATGAAGAGATAAAAAAAGATGAAAATAAAAGAATAGGGAAATAAAAGAAGTGCAGGAAATATTATTTCAGCCTTCAAAAAAAAGCAGTTGAAATTTTCACTGCTTTTTTTTATAATGTCACTAATTCTCCGCTAAAAATAAGGGATGGAAACTGAAGAAAAATTAATCTCTGGAAACCTATGGGCAGATAATTGAAGAGGAAAACACAGGTATAGAGTGAGCTCTAAAGATTTTACCAGCTAAGAAAAAAGAATGATAAAGAAGCTTCTTTGAAGAAGGGTGAAAAATACATAAGAGAATCAGCTTGATGTAAAAACAGGGGGAAATGGTTTATGATAGTAAAAGCAAAAAAAAGTGATATAGAACAAATTATGAAGATAATGAGTGTCACAGTGGAAGAGATGAAGT
>NZ_JBFHGC010000085.1:0-6932 GCF_041583315.1 Ilyobacter sp.
GCCTTTTTATATTTATTATTTCAGTATTTCCCTGTATCTGATCTCAACCATTCTTCCCACTATGTTAAAGTCATCGGTGCTTTTTATTGCAATGTTAGAGTATTTATCGTTTATACTCTCCAGAACCAGCTTGTTCTTATTTAGCTTTAGCACTTTAACATAAGCCTCGTCATTCAGGTTGCTCACCAATACTATTTATGAAATTGGATAGGCTACAATAAGTTGGACACAGGTTCGATTCCCGTCATGATAAGACACAGAGTTAATAAACATAATAGTTACATATCTTATTTTTACAGAACATTTACAATATCTACATATTCTTTTAACAAGCTTCAAGTATGATTACTATATAATAAAAAATTAATTTTAAGGGGGAACTTAGAAATGTTGAAAAAATTACTTTTAGGTGTATCAGTATTATTATTAGTAGCGTGTGGAGAAGCAAAAGTTAAATCAGAAATTGTACAGATCACAGGATCAGATACCATCCTTAACGTAACTCAACAGCTTTCTGAAGCTTACATGAGTGGAAACAAAGACGCTAGAATAGCAGTAACTGGTGGAGGATCTGGAGTAGGTATTGCAGCAGCAATCAACGGAACTACAGATATAGCTATGGCTTCTAGAAATGCAAAAGAAAAAGAACTTAAGGGTGCGGAGGATGCAGGAAGAGCACTTGAAGAGATCGTAATCGGATGGGACGGACTATCTGTAATAACTCACCCAAGTAACCCTGTAAATGTACTTTCTAAAGAAATTATCGGTAAAATATTCTCAGGAGAGATAACTAATTGGAAAGAGGTTGGAGGAAAAGACGCGTCAATAGTCCTTCTGTCGAGAGATTCATCATCTGGAACACATGTATACTTTAAAGAAGATGTAGTGAGAGGTGGGGATAAGAATTCTAAAAAAGAATACGCTGATGAAACACTTTACTTACCATCAAACACGGCTATCGTTCAAGAAACAGCTGCAAATGAAAATGCCATAGGATACGTTGGAATGGCGTACATTGATGCTACTGTAAAATCTTTAGCTGTAGATGGAGCTGAGCCAACTGTAGAGAATGTGGCTACTAAAAAATATCCAATTGCAAGAGAACTTTTCTGGTATGTACCAGTTAAAAGATCTCAAGTTATATCAAACATTGTAGAATTTACTCTTTCACCAACTGGACAAGCTATCGTAGCTAAAGAAGGGTTTGTACCTGCAAAATAACTATATTTAAAACTCCCAAAAAATTCTTGGGAGTTTTTTCTATTTTTTAGTGCTTCGAAATCAATTTAAAATAGGAGAATAGATCGCTTTATTTAGATAATACAGTTTTTTTTAGCCATAAAATCGATTAAATCTAACTATAGTTGGGTATATCTTTATAGATTTTACATATTCTTTACATAAAATTTATAACTCTAAAACATAAGGATAGTAAAATATCCATAAGATGTAAAAATAAAATAATAAAGGAGAAATAATGGATACTAGAAAAATAAAAGATACCTTTATGAAACATAGTATTTTTGGAGTTGCAGCCTTTAATATTATTATAGTTTTTGCAATATTTTTCTTTGTTTGTAGCAATGGAATAAAGTTTTTTCATGAGGGAAGTATTACAGATTTTTTTACAGGAAAAACCTGGATACCTCTTTCTGATCTTTACGGTTTTCTACCTCTTTTAGCAGGAAGTTTCTGGGTGAGTATAATAGCCCTTGGAATATCCGTGCCCCTTAGTATTTTTACAGCAGTGTATATATCAGAATATGCAAGTAAGAAAACGAGAGAAATTTTTAAAATTTTGATTGAAACTATGTCAGCTCTACCATCTGTAGTACTAGGGTACATCGGATTGTATCTGTTTTCTAACGTTATAAAAGATTTTTTCGGATTGGATTCAGGTCTTACAGCCTTAAATGGTGGAATACTTCTTGCCCTAATGGCCATACCTACAATGGTTAGTATAGCTGACGATGCTATCATGGCTCTTGATAAATCCTATAAAGAGGCTTCCCTTGCAATGGGAGCTAACAAATTAGAAACAATAGTAAAGGTTCTTCTTCCAGCTGCATTTCCAGGAATTTTTGCTGGAATAATGTTAGGTTTCGGAAGAATTATAGGAGAAACAATGACAGTGCTGATGGTAACAGGAAATGCACCAATTTTAAATTCTGGACCTTTAACGGCAGTAAGAACATTAACAGCAACAATAGCTGCAGAGATGGGAGAGGTAACAACAGGGGATAAACATTATTACTCGCTATTTGCAATAGGTATGATATTATTTGCCATAAGTTTTTTAACGAATACCGTTGCGGATTATTTTATCCATAAATCTAGAAAAAATATTGGATAAGCAAGGAGAGATAAATGAGTATATTAAAAGGTAGAGGAAAAAATATAATAGAAACTACAATAAAAATAATGGGAATATTTTCTATAGTTCCTGTATTGGGGATATTTGCCTACATTATTTTTAAGGGATTACCAGCAATAACATGGTCTTTTCTTACAGATGGACCAACCAACGGGATGAGATCGGGGGGGATATTTCCAGTAATAATAGGAAGTATACTTTTGACACTAGGAACTATAATTGCATCGGTACCATTTGGAATACTTACAGGAGTGTATCTGGTGGAATACTCCAAGGATAATTGGTTAAGAAGAGTTATTAACCTTACTATAGTAAACCTTGCAGGAATACCTAGTATCATATATGGACTATTTGGAATGGCATTCTTTGTAATAGGCCTTAAAATGGGAAGATCCCTTATAGCGGGTTGCCTTACTTTGGGAATAATGAGTCTTCCTGTAATAATTACAGCTACAAGAGAGGCGCTTCTTGCAATACCGAGAAACTTAAGAGAGGCTTCTCTTGCACTAGGAGCTACTCAATGGGAAACAACTTGGAAAATAGTGCTTCCAGCAGCACTTCCTGGAATACTCACAGGAATAATACTGAGTGTTTCCAGAGCAACTGGGGAAACAGCACCGATCATGTTTACTGCAGTTGCATTTTATCTTCCGTTTTTACCAGAGTCTTTGAGCGATCAAGTAATGGCACTACCATATCATCTCTACGTAATTTCAACACAGGTACCTAATATGCCAGAGTCAAATATGATGGGAACACTTTTTGTACTTGTATTTATAACAGTAGGTTTCAACCTGTTGGGAGCATTTGTAAGAAATAAATTCAGAAAATTCAGATAAAAACAATTACTAATTACGGATATAAAAAAAGCTATAAGAATTTTTGGGAGGAATGAAATAAAATGGAAAATAACATAAGACTTAGTGTTAAAAATTTTAATTTTTACTACGGTGACTTTCAAGCATTAAAAGATATCAATATGGACGTAGAAAAAAATAAAGTAACAGCCCTCATAGGACCTTCAGGATGTGGAAAATCTACATTTCTAAGATCTATCAACAGAATGAATGATCTTATAGATATATCTAAATATGAAGGAGTTATTGAACTGGACGGAGAAAATATCTTTGACAAAAAACATGATATAGTTGAACTAAGAAAAAAAATAGGAATGGTATTTCAAAAACCGAATCCATTTCCTAAAACGATATATGAAAATATAGTATATGGCCCTAAGCTTCACGGAGAAAGAGATAAGAAAAAACTAGATGAGATAGTTGAGGAAAGTCTAAAAGCAGTGGCACTATGGGACGAGGTCAGTGACAAACTTCACCAGTCAGCTTTAGGATTGTCTGGAGGGCAGCAACAGAGACTTTGTATAGCAAGAGCCATAGCTGTAAAACCAGAAATACTTCTTATGGATGAGCCTACTTCAGCTCTTGATCCCATCTCGACTCTTAAAATAGAGGAGCTTATAAGAACTCTGGAAAAGGATTACACTATAATTATAGTTACGCACAACATGCAGCAGGCAGCGAGAATATCTGGATATACAGGTTTTTTTTACCAAGGAATAATAGAGGAGTTTGGACCTACTGAAAAAATATTTACAAACCCAGAAAACAAAAAGACAGAGGATTATATTACAGGAAAATTCGGATAAGAAATCAATAAAATTTTATTAAATATTAGCATTAAAAATTTAAATATCGGAATTCTAAAATGAGGGGGAACTATGAAAAATTTACAAGAAAGAATAGATTTAGCAAACGAACATTTTATTGATATGGTTAAAAATGTAGGAAGACTACTGAGGATTGATATGGAGATGCTAAAAAACAAATCCTTTGAAAATTCCATTTATGGAGAGGCTATAGTAGTAGAGGACAGAATAAATTCCTATGAAGTAATGATAAAGGAAGAATCAATCGTAACTATAGCTATGTTCCAGCCAGCAGCAAGGGATCTAAGGTCGCTTTTAAGTATGTTGGAAGGAGTTAACATGTTAGAAAGAATGGGAGACCTTTTACTAGATAACATCCAGCTTATGAGACAGATGGAAAAAAATGGAGATCTTCACAAAAACTATCTGTACCTTGTGGAAGATATAGCAGAAAAGGTTGAAAATATATTTGATATATATACCACAGCTCTTATTGAAAGAGATGATAAACAGATCTATACCCTTCTTGCATTGGATGAAGATGTAAATGAGATAAGAGACCATACAGTAGAAAAGATAATTGCAGTAATGAAAGAAAATCCTGAAAATATTGAGTTTGGAAACTTGATTCTATTGACTACAAAAAAATATGAAAGAATTTCAGATAAAATCATGCAGCTTGGAAAAAGTCTAGCATACAATGTAAGCGGAAATAATTTGAGAAAACAGGAATTAATACAAAAAAAATAAAAGGTATGTTGAAATATAGGAGGATTTATGAAGGTACTGATAATCGAAGATGATGTTGAAATCCAGAATCTTGTAAGCTATTTTTTCAAAAATGAAGGTTACAAAGTAGAAGCAGTAAGTGATGGTTTAGACGGTCTTAAAACTTTGAAGACCTTCAAACCAGAACTTGTTATTCTAGATATAATGCTTCCTAGTCTTAACGGTAAGAACTTTACAAAGATAGTAAGAGATCTTCCTGAAGAATACGGTAATCCTTTCATAATAATGCTTACAGCTAAGACAGAGATAGAAGATGTGCTAGAAGGACTGGGATTGGGTGCCAATGATTATATGAAAAAACCTTTTGATCCGAGAGAGCTTGTTCTTAGAGCAAAAAGAATCCAATCAGGAGAGTCTAGAGCGGATAAAAAATATGTCTTTGCCGGTGTGGTTATAGATGATGACAGACACCTAGTTACTGAAAACGGAATAGAGATTGAGCTTTCTAAAAAGGAGTACGATCTTTTATATCTTCTTATTAGAAATAAAGGGATGGCGTTGTCTAGAGAAAAGATTTTAGACAAAGTTTGGCAAACCAACTACTATTCAGGGGATAGATCTGTAGATATCTATATTTCTAAATTGAGGGAAAAACTAAAGAGCATCTCTAAAAATATACGTACAGTGAAGGGAGTTGGGTACAAATTAGAAGAAAGGAAATAATAACTCTGATATTTATTTTGCTTTTAGAGACATTTTTCATTCGTACTAATATAATAAAGGTATCTGAACTTCATAATGAGTTGGCCAAAAGGACACTGGCATCCGATACAAACCTGATAGAAAACCTTGTAAAAGAAAACGGTAGAGAAAAGGAATTTAATTCTCTTTTAAAAGAGTAAATAAAAGGGTAACTATAATAGAGACAGACGGAAAAGTAATCTACGATTCTGAAATGTATACCAAAGAAGAAAGTATGGATTATCACAGGAGAAGACCAGAAATACTCGAAGCTTTGGCAAATGGAAATGGATTTGACGTAAGATACAGTGACACACTAAAAGATCAGAGAGCCTACTATGCAAAAGTCTTAAAAATTTTTGATGGAACTGAATATATAATCAGAACCTCTTTAAACTATGAAAGTGACTGGTAGTGTAAATATTTTTGTGTTTTTGAGTCCTTCTCTTGATTACTGAATGATACTGTTGTATCTATGTAATTAAGGGAGGGATTTTTTATGAGCAGAAAAGTTAAAAATATTAAACAAGTGGATAATTTAACAGGAGCTCTTCTGGAGCTCCTGTTAATGGATAGAAATCTAATTTTGATAAAATTTATTAGATAATTATGGTTGATGATTATCCATTATTTTTCTAATGCTTTTACTTACCTGGGTAGCCGAAACTGGTTTGATAAGATAATCATCGAGAGTTTTATCTTTCATATACTCTTCTAGAGGTTCATCAGAATATGCAGTTATTAAAATTGTTTTTACGCTGGGCTGGTTTCTTTTTATTTTTTTTGAGATTTGTATCCCTGTGATTTCAGGCATTGTAAGATCAGTAACTACCACATCAAAATTCTCCTTTATGTAATTGAATTTCATTAAAATTTCGTTACAGTCAGTCATACAACTCACATTATATCCCAGTTCATTCAGACCTTTTCTGAGCATCTCAGCAATATCTTTGTCGTCATCTATGATCAGAACTTTTTCTTTTCCGATAATACTGGCGGACTGCCAATGGATGTTATCAATAGTTTCATTTTCATTTGCTTTTGGGATGTATACATCAAATCTGCTTCCTATACTTTTTTTGCTGTATACATTTATCATACCACCGTGTTTACTAATTATCCCCTGCACTATTGAAAGTCCTAAACCGCTGCTTTTGTCTGATAACTTTTGGGTAAAAAATGGATCGAATATCTTTTCCATTATGTTTTCCTCTATACCGCATCCGTTGTCTTCAAAGGATAGTTTGATGTAATCTCTTTTATGGGATGTATTTTCATCCCTTCCTTCATGAGACTGATATTTCACACTGTCCATGGTTATTGTTAATGTACCCTGATTTTTTTCCTTCATTGCATTACAGGCATTTGTGCACAGATTTAAAATAACCTGGTGAATCTGTGTTTCATTGGCATAGATATTACCGC
>NZ_JBFHGC010000086.1:0-6930 GCF_041583315.1 Ilyobacter sp.
AGGCTGCAGACGTCATAATAATGGCTGATGAGCCCAGTAAGTTACGTGAAGTAATAGATGTGGCAAGGTTCACCAGAGTAATTGTATTACAAAATATTTCTCTGGCCATAGGGATAAAACTCCTGGTCATGGCTCTGGGTATAGGGGGCATGGCCACAATGTGGGAGGCTATCTTTGCAGATGTAGGTGTAGCTCTGCTGGCTGTACTGAACTCCATGCGTATACTCAGGAGAAAATAAAAATCCGGCATATGCCGGATTTTTATTTTACTCACTTTTAAAGGCGGCTATAAAAGATTCTACCATTATCTCTTCATCTCCCTGCCCACTTTTAAATTTATACTCTATTTCTAAAATATCATTTAATTTTTCCATTAAAAATTTTTCAGAGTAACTGTTTAAAATATTAAATTTCAAAAATAACTGATAAGCGTGGGTGCTGCCTCTTCCGTCACCTTTTAAAAAGTATTTCTTTACCCCTTCATAAACCCTGTCTTTAAAAAGATTATAGGATGTATTATGGGAGATAACACCTTTCTTTTGAAGCATTTTCAGTTTTAATAAAATATCCAGTTCATTTGAAAAAATATAAATGAAACTCATATAGTCCTTCTCATGCTTCAGATGATACAAGAGGTTTTCCTTATTTCCTGCCAACAACTCATCCACAAGATTTTTCATATAATACTCTCTAGAAAGGGTCACTATGCCTTTTATTTTTTCAAAGGAAAATTTTTCTCCATTTAAAAATAATTTTATCTTCTCCACCTCGTGCCGGACCTGCATAGAATCCCGGCCTATCATCTGTAGAAGTTTTTCTGCATCATTCTCTTTTATTTCCAGTTCACCACTCACATAAAAAACAAGAGATTTCCCGTCCTTTCCCTGTTTGGCCTCTATAACCTTAAAATCCTTAGAAATCCTGTCCAATAGTTTTTTTGATACTGGGTTTTCTGCCTTTCCAAAGGCATTCAGTTCCTCTTCATAGAGAATTATCACATCTTTATTCACAATATTATAGTTTTCCATTATTTTTATAAAATTCTCAGGCTTCTTATAAAGCTCAAATCTTTTTAAAACCAGAAGTTCACTCCCTCCGAACATTGAGTTTATTGAGATCGCCTGGAGAAAATCCTCGTCCTCTTTTTGCGAAACATCAAAATACCTGGGCATAATCCCCGGGTCTTTTTTTATGATCTCTTTTTTCAGGTCTTCATATTTTAATTCAAGGGGATTATCCCCATATATAAAATAGAGCAAAATCTATCACCTTACCTTAGTTGTATATAGTTCTAACTTTGCAAAGATCAGATACTTTTAAAGGAATAAAAGCATAACAGGTTAAGACAAAGTCATCAAAACATTATACTATAATCTATCTATTTTATAAAGGAAAGGCTCACATTTCCATAATTATAAAAAAACAGCCTTAATCAGCTGTTTTTCCAATCCCTGTCTTTCACATACTGTGATAAAATAAACAGACTTATTATTATTATCAGATTCAAGGCACTTAGAGCAGAGCTCTCTAAAAACATCTTATCAGATGCCAGAGAATAGTTTACAAGTGATACCACAGGGAGTATATCTCCCACCTGCATGGTATAGGTAATGGTAAATTCTCCGAAAACAACAGCAAATATCTGGAGAAATATGGATATGAAAATATTTTTCAGAATAGGAAGCTCTATCATAAAAAATATCTCGATTTCTCCTGCACCGTCTATTTTTGCAGCCTCTAAAATCTCCTTGGGAAACTCCAGTATATACTGATACATAAAGGAGTAGGCCACAGGTATAGAGGTGAGAAAGTATCCTGTGACAAGAAGAAGCCACAGTGGTACATTCCAGCTGATATTCAGATACACCAGAGTTATGGCCAAAAATGCACTGGAAAATCCAAAGGTTGAAAATATAATATAATTGGTAAATTTTGTATAATTTTTAAGAATGAGATATGTAAATATAAGAGTCAGAACCGATACTGTTCCAGACAAAAGCAGTGAATTTATCAGACCTTTAATCACAGGATAGTATTCATTTAATTCTATTGAAAAGAGGTCTGAAAAAGCTGTCATGGAAATCTTCCCTGTATAAAAGTTAAAAAAAGCAAAAACCAGTCCGGTGAGTACAACGGCATATTCACAGATAAGATAGATGATGCTGTAAATTTTGGTAAACAGACTGACCTCTTTCACATCTCCCTCACCCTTGAGCTCATACCCCTCTATACGCTGTCCCAGTGAGTTTACCAGAGTCAGCACTGCAAACTGCACCATCCCCAGGGCAAAAGCCCTGGAAAAATCAAAACTCCCCATGAGTGTTGTGGCTATCTCCACCTCAAGTGTGGAGTAGTTGATCCCTCCCAGAGAAAGTATTATGGCAAAGGAGGTAAAACAGTAAACAAAGACCATGAAAAAGGCTCTGAAAATCTGTGGCATTATAAGGGGAAGCTTCACCTTAAAAAAAAGATCCTTTTCACTTATGCCGTCAAGACGTGCTGCTTCTAATATCTCCTTTGGAATAGACCTCATTCCTTCTCCTAAATACTTTAGAAATATAGGGGCGTTATAGAATACATTGGCTATTATTATGGCCTTGAGAGAATAAAGAACCTGGAATTCTTTAAAGAACCCCAGGTTAAATATTATTGAAAATGCAACTATGGTAGATATCACAGGAAAAAAGAAGGGGATAAATATCAGGCTTTCCAGAAGTCTGCTTATTCTGTCTCTTCTGTAGGCTATATAATAAGCCGGGACTATAGAAAGAAGAAATGACAGTATCACAGATATAGAGGCCTGCTTAAAAGAAAACGCCACCGTCTTATATGTGGACATATCAAAAACTTCTCTCAAATCCTCCAGTCGGAAGAAATCCCTGGCAAACATAAATATAGGTATGCTCCAGAGAGTCATATAAAATAAATTTAGACTCAGCTTCCCCTTCTTCATAATATCTCCTTTAGTCTTTTAAAATATCTATAAGCTCTTTTTTCCAAGTTTCAAGATTAGCCATAGCTTCTTTACCACTTATTGTAACTACTTTTTTAGGGACAGGCACATACTTATATTCCTCAGGAAGTTTCACATTGGTTACCGGGAACATGTAGTTTTTCTGCGCTGTAAGTTCCTGGAAATCTTTTTCTAAAATATAATCCATGAATTTTTTAGATCCATTTTTAATATTCTTTTTATTTACAAGAGCCGCTCCTTCCAGGTATACATATCCTCCCTCTTTAGGAATGAAGCTCTTATATTTATCCTGATTCCCGTCTTGATAAAAATAAACACTGCTAGAAGCATATCCCACCATCATAGGAGCTTCTTTTGCTGTAAATTTTGCAAATGCTTCATTCCAGCTAGGAGTTACAGTAAGTATGGAAGGCTTCAGTTCTTTCCAGAATTCCTTCCATTGATCTCCGTATATTGCAATAGTCCAGAGCATAAACTCCTGACCGGTAAAAGATCTAGGATCTTCTACTAAAAGCTGCTTGTTCATTTTAGCTATCTCCTTAAAAGACTTGGGAGCTCTTTTTAGAGTTTCTGCATCATAGTTTATGGCAAGGGCTCCGTAATCAAAAGAAGTAGCGTACCATTCTTCATCCATAATAAACTCTTTTTTCGATATGTTTTTATAAGTCTTCGGACGGTACTTTGCAGTAAGTCCCTCACTCTTTGCCAGCTCAGCACTACTAGGAGTTAAGCCTAATACGACGTCAGCCTTAGGATTATTTTTCTCAAGCTTCATTCTCGGCACGAGCCCGCTGATACTTACAAACTTCACTTCAACTCCGGTTTCTTCTTTAAATTTTGGGGCGATATCCCTCTGAATCCACTTCATAGACTCAGGACCGTAAACTGTAATGACTTCATTTCCATATGCTGTCATGGCAACTAGCACAAAAATAAATGCAAATATCTTCTTCATAATAACCTCCGTTTTATTTATATATTATTTTTATTAAATTGGTAACTGGACATAAAAAAACAGACTGCCTATGGCAGTCCGTCAAATTTAAAAATAAAAATTCGCTTCCTACGCTGGCATTATCCAGATCAGGTTTACCGGTCGAGATATAAAACATCTCCTCTCAGCCTTTTCAGCTCCCGAATTATTTGGTTGTCTACAACTGAGTATATCAAGAGAAGTGCAATGCTGTCAATACATTAACCCTCTTCAGAAATTATGAGAATAAAAAAAGAGGCTTTTAAAAAGCCCCAATTTACTTAAACAGACTTGATTTTAGTACCTATTACAGCTATTTCAATATCACTTTCTAGTTCCTCGTCTATAATAACCCCTAGAATAATATTCTCAGGCTCTATTATCAGAAGCTTGTTTATGGCCATCTGTACCTCGGCAAGCTTATCTAGAGGAAGGTTGTCTCCACTTGCGATATTTATGAGTAGCTGCTGTGCTCCTTTTATCTCACCCTCTATAAGAGGACTGGTCAGAGCAGTCTCAAGTATAGGGGCTATACTTCCGGTCCCTCTTCCAAAACCGATCATTGCCTCTCCGGCATTTTTGAGTACAGCTTTGATGTCTGCAAAATCAAGATTTATAAGTCCGTTTTTAAAAATTATATCTTTTATATTTTTCACAGAATTTTTCAATATTTTGTCTGCTTCTTTAAAGGCATTTTGAAGTGTTATATTTACATTGGGAAGCATAAGAAGGTTGTCATTTGAAATTACAATATATGAGTCAACATAGGGTTTCAGATGTTCTAGTGTATCTTGGGCAGTCATCTTCTTTATACGCCCTTCAAAAGAAAAAGGCTTGGTCACAATAGCAACTGTAAGTATGTCTAACTTATGTGCCAGTTCAGCTATTCTCAGTACAGCTCCGCTTCCTGTCCCGCCACCCATTCCTGATACGATAAAAAGCATGTCTGTATCCTTAAGGAGTTCCTTGATAGTGCTGTCCTCTTCCTTGGCACAGAGGTAACCCTTGTGATAGTCTCCTCCTGTACCCAGACCAAAAGTTATCTTACTCCCAAGCTGTATTTTAATAGGAGAAAGCGATGTATTTAATTTTCCTACGTTTGTATCTGCTGCTATATATTCTACTCCTTCTACTCCACTTTCAATCATGTCATTCAATGCATTTATCCCTGCACCGCCGACTCCAAAAACTTTCATAGAAAATTTAAAATCTCCCATAACCTTCACTCCCCGCATAAATAACTTTCATTATTAACCTATATTAGATGAAATTCCTAGTTTCCTTGTAAAAGCTTATATTTTCTTATAATATTTTTATATTTTTTTAAAGTTATATTTTTTAGGAAGTATAAAGCTCTTTGAACATCAATGATTTAGATGGTTTATTCCCTGGGCTAATATATTTCTTACATGTTCATCATCCAGAGAATAATAAACCGATTTCCCGTCTTTTCTGTTCTTCACAACTCTCAGTTGTCTCAAAACTCTCAATTGATGTGATACCGATGAGTGAGTCATGTTGAGCACATTTGCTATATCACACACACACATCTCCTCTTCTAGAAGCATTGACACTATTTTTAATCGTGTACTGTCAGAAAAAGCCTTAAAGAAATCTGCTAAATTCCGTAAAAGATCGTCACTTTTTAGATTTTTCTTTACTTTTTCTACAATGTCTTTATGTATAACGGTACAATCACACGTTTCTATGTTTCTACCCATAATACCTCCCTAATCTTTTATAATCTCAAATTTATTCTCTAGCTTTTTTCTCAGAAGGGCCGCAAAATTTATCTTATTTCTCATTATAAGAGGTATTATAACTTTTACTTTATCTTTTGTTATTATCTCCATACAGGTTTGAAGTTTTTTCCCACCGGGAGCTACCATTTTAGACATTGTACATTTCTCTATCTCATCCAAAGAAATATTTACCTTTTTATTTTTCAGAACATTTTTTTGAAAATCCACAGAAATCCTGTATGAAAAAGCCAGCCAAAGATGCCCTATTCCAAGAATAAAAAGTACTATTCCCAAGATAAGATATCCTATTTTCATCCCCTGGGTATAACCAAAAGCCGCTTGATAAGCCCCTAAAAGCATCAGAGGAACTCCTGTCCCTAACCACACAATTATTTTCTTTATTTCTAATCCAAAACTGTATTTCCCATTCAAAGGCAAGTCCTTTTTCTCAACTTTTTTTATAAAATCATCAAAAAATATCATAATACTCCTCCAGTTTTTATTCTATCCACCATAATCTCATATTTTTTATTGATAAAAGAAAAGCAGCAAGGAAACCTTGCTGCTATCTGATTAATCCTTTTATATCTTCATCTTTGTAATCTAAATTATGTACAGAGTTTATATACCTGATAGTCTTAGTTTTTCCTCTTATCAAGAGAGTCTGAGTTCTAGCTATAGGACCTTTTTTCTTTACTCCTTCTAGAAGGTCTCCTGCAGTTATCCCAGTAGCAGAAAAGATAACCTCATCGTCTTTTACAAGATCATTTATTCTCATTACTTTAGTTATGTCTATCCCCATCTCTTGACATCTCATCTTTTCATAATTAGATATCTTATCATTCTCTAGAGTTATTCCTTTTACTTCACTTCTAAGTTTTAGTTTTGCATTCATGTCTCCGCCTAGAGCTTTTATAACTGCAGCTGAGATTACTCCTTCGGGAGCTCCCCCTATACCATAGAGCATATCCACATCAGAATCAACTACAGCAGAAAGAATAGATCCAGCCACATCTCCGTCAGGCAGAGCATATATTTTTATTCCCATGTCCTGTAGATCTTTTATTATTTCCTTGTGTCTAGGTTTATCTAAAATAACTATTGTCAGTTCATTCAATTCTTTTTTTAGAGCCTTTGCCACATTTTGAATATTTTCAATAAGAGGTTTCTCTAGATCTATTACTCCCTTTGCTTCAGGACCTACTATGATTTTCTCCATATACATATCAGGAGCCTTCAGA
>NZ_JBFHGC010000087.1:0-6904 GCF_041583315.1 Ilyobacter sp.
AGCAAAGCCGGCGCCTATTTTACCTCCTATAGCAAAAGCCACCTGATAGGTTTTCCTAGCCATTCTTACCCCCTTCAGAAATTGCGTCTATCCAGTCTTCTATTTCAAAAAGTGTCATCTTAAGCCAAAACTCTATGGAAGAATTGGTTCTTTCTGCTAGAGTTAGACAGATTTTTTTAAGTTCCCTGCTAAGCTTTCCATTAGTTCCGCTAATGCCGTTCCTTCTAAAAAACCCTTAGTTGCAGAGCTCACCTTTACCCAGTCTTTTGCTTTCAAAGATCCTATTGTCTCAGCCCTTACTCCAGCTGATTTAGCAGCTATATGTTTTCGAAATGACAGAGAAGACTCTATCCCCATAGATGAAAAAGCCTCTCCGGAAAAAAGCAGTTCCTTTTCTGCATCTATGAAATCTTGTGTCGTAAGAGATTCAAGATCGAGATTAAGTTCTTTTATCTCTTTGTCACCCTCTTTTACTGGTTGTTCAAGTATTATTTTTTCCACGTTATCCCTCCTACATTCCCAGTGCAGATCTTACGTCTGCCAGCATATCTGTCCCGTCTACAATATCTATAAAGTTTAGTTGATCGATTTCTCTCACTACTTTGTCATCGATTTCTATTTTAAGATAAGTTGTAGTGTATTCTGTACTCGAATCAGTACCTTTACCCACATCTAGTTTCCCTAGTCCTATTTTTTTAGCCTGGGTTCTCACAGCTACTCTGACTTTTTTGACTACGACTTTTCCTGTCGATTGATCTGTTTCTTTGAGGGCACCGTAAAACTCCATCTCCTGCTTCTCATATGGAGATATGTTTATCCCCTCTTTTATCATTGTTCTGTAGTTTACAGTCAGAGACATGGCACCGTAATGCCCTGGAGTGATGCTCTCTATCTCCCCTGCTATCCCTGCTCCTCTTATGGATTCTGATATAGCTTCTATATCAGGGAGAGTCACATCTACCACAGCAGTGGGAGTAGCGCCCCCACTGATATATTGTTTAAAGTTTATTAACTGCTCAGGTATATTCATCTGTTACCTCCGATTATTTTTTTACGCTGCCAGCAGTGCAAAATAAGATGTATCAAGCTCGATTTTAAACTGGATCTCTTCAGCAGGGTTTGGTGTTGCAAAATATAAGTGGAAAACAATCTTCCCGTCGATCAGCTGGTCAACAGTGTTCTCAGAGTCTAAAAACTCAACTCTTCCTCCAAGAATGTACTCTTTGTTAGTCAATCCTTGAAGCCATATATTGTTTGAGTCTGTGATAGTCCTAATCAATCTCCTGTTTGTAGGATCGTCCACCTTAGAGGCGTATGTCAGGATTAGTTTATTCGATACCCAGTTAAACATCATTCTCTGTACTAACCATGAATTTTTAGGGTCTGTATCCCCAGGATAAGCTCCTGTCCTGTTCCCCCACATTGTCCAACCGTTAGAAAAATTAAGAGCTGTAATTATTCCTTGACCATTTAAATAATTTGCTTCATCAATCCCTAATTTCACTTCTGTTTTATCACTAAGTACTGATGAATCCGCTTGTAACGATTTGTTTGATATGGACCTATAAGGGACATCGTCATAATCTGCAAATGTTTTCATCATCAAAGCGGATGCCTGAGAAGAAAGATGATATTGTTTTTCTCCAAGCGATACTTTTGGCCAAAAAACTGCTTCATGAGTATCCACGTAATTGTTATCGTTTTTCCATCCTGGAGCATCACTATATTTTTTTATAGTTCCGGTAGGGATATCTACCAGTGCTATGGCTTTAAACATACCGTTGATTGCAGCTGCCTTTGCTTTCATTACAGCCTCTACAGTAGTTACTCCGCTCCATTTTGGAGAAGATATAGTCGTTGGTATCAGCCTAAACTTTGGATATACCTCGTGTACCAGCTCAAGCCCCTCTTTTGCTCCTGTTGTCCCGTCTATGCCTCCTACAATGTCATCTGCATCTACAAGTGAAGGATCTAGTTTTGAATAATAAGCTTTCCCTGTTGTCGCTGCATCGAGGGCTCCACCAGAGATTACACTTACGATGACTTTTCCATCATCATCAAATGACAGTATGTAGTCCGTGTCTTCTGCATAAGTCACAGCTCCAGCCGCATCTTTGATCAGAAGTGTGTTGAGAAGTATCCCAAACTCTGCAAGAGTAGCCTTTCCAGATGTATAAGTCACAACCTCATCAGTTACATCAGCCTTATGTATTGCCGGATCAAGGACGTTCACTATTGCCAATGGCCCGAATCCAAATTTACTAAAATGCGCATCTATCTTTTCACAAATAGTATAGTTTTCAAAGTCATCTGTATCCCCAAACTTTTCAACAGCCTCAGTGTAGTTATATACCAGCTCTACGCTGTTCACCGAGTATTCTCTATCAGGGTTCATATTCACCGGAGCAGTTCCTACGACAAAATCGAGCGTCCCTGTTTCGACTGTTGCAACTACTGCCGTGTCCATTTCTTGTGTCGTTACACCATGTTTGTAACTCATTAGTTACCTCCTCTCATCTGTCTCTCTATTTTTTCGTACATGACCTGCTCAGCACTGCCTTTTTGAGCAAGCTTTACTTTGCATTCTGTTAGCTTCTCCAGCTCCACTACCAGTTTTTGAGCAAGAGGATATTTTTCAAAAAACTCTTCATAAACCTTTGGAACCTCACCTTTAAAAACAGCATCTTTGGAGATCCCAAATTTAATTGCCGACGGTCCTATGTATATCCTTCTTTTTATCTTATCTACTTTGTTCTTTTTTACAGCTCTTTCAGATAATTTTTCATCTTCGGCTGTGGTACTTTTTTTTACTTCTTCTTTTTTATTCACTTATAGTTCCTCCTCTAATAATGAAAGAGTGCTTCTGTTTATTGTTGGTGCTTCAAAATTCATGACAACTTCTCCCATCCATACAGGGTACATCTGTTCTTCATACGGTGTCAGCCTGCAAGGATATGTTACTGTGAACTTTTCAAATACATATTTAGAAAAAATCTCATTTTTAATACCAGAAAGATAATTCATCAAAGTCGCATATCCCTCTGAGGTGTCTTGGTTGTAGATTGCTACATAAAACCGCACCTCTATATTCCCGTCGTTCTCTGATTTTTCTTCCTGTTTGCTTGTCCTTAGGACTATACAAGGTACCTGAGAAGATGCACTTTCAGGAGGGAGATAGCCTGTTTCTACCTTGATGGGTCTCAAAACTTGTAGTTCAGAAGCTTTTTTCTTAGGGACTTCCAGCAGAGTATCTTTGAATTTTTCCTGAAGAAACTCTTTTAAAGTTTTTTCTAGTTCCAGTGCCAACATTACTTTATCCCCCCTAAAATTCTTCCTATCTCATGATCCAGTCTTTCAGCCACCTTTTTCATAGCCAAATCCTCCACATAGCCTGTCACAGTATTAGTTCCAAGCATTGTTGGTATAGATGGCCCGTACTTCCCTTCTATAGGCGTCCTTTTTTTACCTAACCTTTTAAATACACCTACGTGGCCACTTTGCATCTTAGCCTTAAAAGCTCCTGGAAGAGGCTTTAAGCCTCCCCCTTTTTTTACAGAAACTTTCAGTACCGGCTTTCCGGAGTTTACTTTAAATTTTGTTAATTGCATGGCGTGACCGGTTGCCTTTATTGTTGCTTCCAGATTTGAAAATGTCGCCTTTTTAATCTGAATTGTATTTCTGACATCTGTGGATTTGACGGTATACTCAGAGGCTACCTTTCTTGCTGCCATTGTCTTTGCAAAGGAAGCCGACCTGTTCACCGCTGAGCTTACAGCCCTTTCCACGCCGTTTTCTATCCCAGAGAGTATTCTTTCCACTCTTATGAGTTCGTCTGCTGATATTTCTACCATACAGCGTGCTCCTGGAGCTTGATCTCTGTGATGCCGTCTTGATCATCTGAAGAATATACAGTGTATGGAAGGCCGTCTAACTCGACTTTTTTCCCTTGCTCATAGATATCCTGGATGTCTGAGGTCTTGATATAAAGAGTTGTAACCTTCTTATATACCCCTTCCTTTAGCTCCTCGTCATAAGCCCCTGTTATATCCTCTGTTCCTGTACTTTTTATTGCTGTAAAGGTAGTTCCGTCAATGTTGATCTCTTCCCCAAATTCATCCAAATCAAGGAATATATCTAGCTCTTCGGCTATCATCTCTTTAAAACTCATCTACACACCTACTTTTTTTCAGGTTCAGGTTTTTTAGCCGCTCCTGACTTTATCAAGTGTTCTGCATCCTTTTGGGGGAAACAATGTGTTCCCCCTTTTACATATATTTTCCCACTGTGTCTCACATTCCCAAGAAGCTCAAGTTTTACCCCTTCTTGGACTTCCTGTTTTTCTTCAGTGGGAATTTCTGGAATTTCATTTTTATTTATCTCTTCCTCAAGTTTGATTTCTTGAGCGTCATTTTTAGCTTTAGCCATTTATTTTATCCTCCTTATACTACCTTGGAATAGAACCAACCGTCTGCATCATCAGGCACTATTGCAGGTGCAGAAGCAAGTCTTAGACAGTCATAATCTGCACCTTCGGGACTCCATACTTTAGGAATTCTGTCTCCCACAAATACACCTTTTCCTCCCTCTGATTTTTGTGCAATGGCTCCATAATGAACCTCAAAACTTTTTGATTTAACGCCGACAATCCCTCCTGCAGGCAGTAATGACTCATCCGCTTCAGTAGCAGGATTTTCTACCCAGTCCACATATGAGTAGATATCAAGCTCGAGCTCAGGGATTGTTCCGATATACTTTGCACCGTCTCCCAGGCTTCTAGGTTCTATTCTCATTACATCAGCTGTAGTGTATTTCAGTTTGGCTGTTACGTTTTCATTAGATTGGAATGCAGAGCTTGCTTCAGGAGTCATTATAATGCTGTCTATATTTATCCCGGTAGCCTTCAATATTTCTAACTGTTTTTCTTTCAGGTACGCTATAGGATCAGAAGCTGCATCTGTCCACAGCTCTGTTCCGGAAAGTGTCTCAAAATTCCCCTCATCAGATCCGTAAGTGATAGCTCTGCTTACCCCTTCTCCATCTATAGGCATTGAACCTGTCGTGATGAGTTTTGACAAAAGCCACATCTCTCTTCTTGCTATGGTATCAGTAAGCTCTGCGAGCTCCTTTGCCATCTGCCCCTCTGCCATCTCTTCAGAGCTTACAGAATCTCCGTAGACAGTCTGTCCGAATTGCTGTTTAAGCATGTCTTCTGCATGGGCAATTGTAAAAGGCTTTAAGAGCCCAGGTTCTATTTCCATGATTGAAAACCCGTCTTTTTTTATCAATTGTCCATTTATGTATTTCCCCACAAAAGGAGCCATTTTTCTTCTGGCTTTCTTTGTGTGTACCTCAAATTTGCTTGTCATTTCGTCTACTGATTTACTGATCAACAGGTTCCAAAGAAACATATTTGGTTTTTTTGTTTGTTTTGTTGCTGCTATTAGAGTTTTTAAATCGTACATACTTCCTCCTCATTTTTAAAAGAATTTTATTTTATGAAAATATTTAGTTTTCTAGCCGGATCTGCAAGCGTATCTACATCAAACCCATCTTTTACAGTGAGTTCCCCTTTGCTAAACTGTCCTGTAAAAAATGCCTGTGCTTTTCCCTCTGCTGCCAGTGTGATGTCTTCAGCTATGATGCAGTCCACTGTGGAAACGTCATAGTTAGTTTCTCCCATTAAATTGTAGGCTCCGCTGTATTTCCCCAGTACCGTACCTCTTTTCCAAGTTCCCGCTGGGACAGTCACCTCTTGTACCAGTG
This sequence comes from Ilyobacter sp., assembly GCF_041583315.1. Taxonomy (NCBI): domain Bacteria; kingdom Fusobacteriati; phylum Fusobacteriota; class Fusobacteriia; order Fusobacteriales; family Fusobacteriaceae; genus Ilyobacter; species Ilyobacter sp. The sequence continues at coordinate 5,764 of NZ_JBFHGC010000087.1, forward strand.
CTGGTATTACTGCTCCGTTAATCAGGTTGTCTCTTGCAATGTTTTCCATTTATTACAGCCCCCTTCCTTTATTTGCCTTTTCAGCTATTCTTTGTGCTCTCGCCTGCATCGCTTGTTTTTTCTTTTCTTCATCGGAGATATGCCCGTCTCCAGAGGAAGCCACCTTACCCACGCCAGATGCCTGGGCATCAGCTACCTTTTGTACAAATGTTTCAGCTCCTGTTTTTATACCGCCTTGCAGTACTGGTGCAGTCTCTCCTTCTGGTTTCACAATTGTCGTTGCTACTGCTGCCAAAGGTGTAATATCCCCACTTTTAATAGCTTTGAGCATCAAAATTGATACCTCTCCTGCTGCTTTGGGTTCTTCAAATTTGTACTTTGCAAGAAACCCCTCGCCTCCAGGTATAGACAATTCTTCGATCTCCTGCATTCTTGTTCTTTCTTCAGCTACCCCTTCGTTGTAGATCTCGTTGTAGAGATCCAGGTGCTTTGCTTTCAATTCAGCTTTTGTCATATCTTCCTCCTCTTCTTTTATTGAAACCTCTTTGAGCCCGAGGGTTTCCAATTTATTCATCAACATCTTTTGTTGTGGCAATCCAGATAGGTCTATTTTTCTGCCATCCATCATGAGCATTTTATTGACTGGGTCTATCTTTGTATCCTCGCTATAATCAATGATTTCGTCTATAAAACCATATTCGAGAGCTTCATCTGCCGTGAGATATGTCGTTTTTCCCATAAGTTCCTTTATGGTATCCACACCTGTCCCTGTTCTTTCAGAATATATTTCCGCTGCAGTATCCATCATCTTATCCAAGTTATCTGCATACTGCCGCATATCCTTAGCTTCGCCGCTGCTCCAGCCCCACGGATTATGTATCATGATCATTCCGGCCTTTGACATCTTTATCTCATCCCCGGCCATGGCAATAATAGACCCCATGCTTGCAGCAATACCGTCCACATAGACAGTCTTTTTTGCACTGTGAGTTTTTAGCAGATTATAGATGGCATACCCTGAAAAAATAACACCTCCAGGAGAATGGATTCTTACGTCCAGCTCATCCACTGTTCCGAGATCATCGAGATCTTTTTTAAACTGCGTCGGAGTTACTTCTGCCCAATACTCTCCTACTTCTCC
>NZ_JBFHGC010000088.1:0-6865 GCF_041583315.1 Ilyobacter sp.
ACCTCTGTCCTTTTATTATTGACAGTGATAATAGGATCTAAACTTGTTCCCAAACTTGTGCCTGTAATAAATGGAGCCATAGGATGGATAAGAATAGGGCCCTTAAGTGTGCAGCCGGCGGAATTCTTAAAAATACCGTATATAATAATTTTAGCTAAATTATTTGAAAATGGAGAAAAAAAAGATTTTGAAACTTATGGAATAATATTCAATGTGATTCCGATATTTGGTTTGTTTGCTGTGCTGATAATGATGCAGGGGGATTTGGGTACGGTGATACACTATACATCAATACTCTTATTTATGCTTTTTGTTTCTAAAGTATCAGGGAAATCAATAGCTATTTTTATTGGAGGAGCATCTGCTATAGTAGTATCCTATTTATCCTATGTGTATTATTTTATAGATGACATTCAAAAGGTTAATTATAGGGTAAAAAGGGTAAAAAGCTATGTTGACGGTCTTTTAAAAGGAGAATACGGCAATGATGTAGGCTATCAAGTGGGGCAGTCTCTGATAGCAATGGGAAGCGGAGGACCATTTGGAAAGGGCTATGCCAATGGAGTCCAAAAATACAGCTACCTTCCAGAGATACATACTGATTTTATATTGGCCTCTCTCGGTGAAGAATGGGGATTTACAGGAGTTCTGCTTATAATGGTTTTATTTTACACAATATTCACTCTTTCCATGACAACAGCAGTGGACTCAAAGGATTATTTTGCCAAGTATCTTGTGGCAGGGATGGCAAGCCTTGTTTTTACACAACTTTTGATCAATTCGTTTGTTGTAACTGGACTAATGCCGGTTACAGGAATACCTTTTCCAATATTCAGTTACGGAGGGAGCTCGCTGATAACTGTTTTTGCAGCCTTGGGAATAGTATTAAATGTCAATAAACACAATCTTTTAAAAAAATACGGAGCTTATTAGAAGAGTATTTTTAAAATTGGTACTTATAAAAAAAGCAGATATAAATAAATTTTTATGAAAGTTGTGTTTTATTAAAAATACTAAAGAGATTCTTATCTTTTTAAAGAATTATGATATAATAGCTAGAGGTGACTTTATGAGAAAAACAACTTTTTTAGGGATCTTTCTTTTATTATTTGGTATTTCCAATGCTAACTTTTTATTCTTCAACAGTGATGGAAATAAAAAAACTTTAAAGGTTGGGGTTGCTTCCAACTCCAGTTCAGAAATTCTGAAATTTATAAAGAATAATTTTAAAGACGAAGAATTTGAAATTGAGATCCTGGAATACTCAGATTTTATCCAGCCCAATATTGATCTTTTAGAAGGTGTTATAGATGTCAATTATTCTCAAAATAAAGATTTTTTGAATTCTTACAACACTGAACACAACACCAATATAGTCTCTTATGGGGACATATATTTTGAAAAAATGGGAATATATTCAAAAAAGTATAAAAGTATAAAAGAGTTTAAAAATATTGTCATTGCAATTCCCAATATTGAGAGTGACAGAGTAAGAGCTCTTAAATTATTAGAAAGCACAGGCCTGATAAAGCTAAATGGCGAATATCAAATTGTAGGAAACCCCAGAAATATAACATTTTTAGAAATTAGTCCAAAATATTTGGTAAGGGTAATGGAACAGGCTGATGCGATAATAGCAAATGGGAATGAAATTCTTCAAAGAGGCGGAGACCCATGGAAAAATGTATTGTATCTGGAAGAATATGATAAAAAATATATAAATGTCCTTGCGGGAAAATATAAAAGCAAGAAAAGAAAGCAGATTAAAAGACTGTATGAACTTCTTAAATCCAGCGAAGTAAAAAGTATAATTGCAAAAAAATACAAAGGAATTATTATTTGATGATTTAGAAATAGTATTTGACAATAAGATAAATACTATGTATAATAACTCTAAAATTAAATATAAATAAAATATAAAAGCTAGGAAGAGGAGAGTAACTTTAGGAAGTAGTTTAAGCGAGCCGGTTATGGTGTGAGTCCGGTAACGAAGCCTTTAGAGAAGAACACCTTGGAGCTGCCATCTGAAAGTCTGTAAAAGATTAGTAGGCGTGGACGTAATTGCTGCGTTAAAGTAAAAGGTATCGAGTGCATATAAAAGCGGCTCCGTACTTTCTTGAAATTTCAATTGAAGTTTCTATCTACAGGAAGGTAAGGCTCTTTGCACATATATGCAAAGAGTTTTTTTTATAAAAAAAATTAGTTATTAAAAATAGGGGGTAAATTATGTGTGGAATCATGTATTATTCAGGGAAAGAAGCGGAATTATTAGGGTTTGAAAAAAGCTTTGACAGGATCGTGTATAGAGGTCCGGACTCTACAGAGATATTAAAAGATAAAGGGGTATGGGGATTCCACAGATTATCAATAATGGATCTTAGCAACAGCGGAATGCAGCCTTTCATGCTAGACGGAAGTATAGCAATATGTAACGGAGAAATATACAATTTCAGAAAAATAAAAGAAGATCTTTCAAAGAAGTATAAATTTCATTCAGGAAGTGACTGTGAAGTACTTATCCCTCTTTACAAAGAGATGGGTGTGGAGATGTTTAAATATCTAGATGCAGAATATGCCATGGTTATGTATGATGCAGAAGCTGATGAAGTTTTAGCAGCCAGAGACCCTATTGGAATAAGACCACTTTTTTACGGATACTCTAAAGCCACAAAAGAGATCGCTTTTTCAAGTGAAGCGAAGAGCTTAATTGACTTCTGTGACGACGTAGTTGCTTTTCCTCCGGGACATTACTATAAAGGCGGAGAATTCATCTGCTACAGAGACATGACAAAATATACAAAGTTTATTGACGGAGATCTTGAAGAGATAACAGAAGGAATAAGAGAAAGACTGGAAGCTGGAGTAATAAAAAGATTAGATTCTGATGCACCTGTTGGATATCTGTTAAGCGGAGGATTAGATTCAAGCTTGGTTTGTGCAATAGCTCAAAGAAATCTTGAAAAACCTTTAAAAACTTTTGCCATAGGGATGGAAAAGGATCCTATTGACCTTAAATACGCCAAAGAGGTAGCAGAATATCTAGGTACAGACCATACAGAAGTTAGCATCAGTGAAAAAGATGTCCTAGACAACTTAAAACATGTAATATACTGTCTTGAAACTTGGGATATAACAACTATAAGAGCAAGTATGGGAATGTATCTTATCTGTAAATACATAAGAGAAAACACAAACATCAAAGTTTTATTAACTGGTGAGATCAGTGATGAAATATTTGGATATAAATATACTGACTTTGCACCAAGCGGAGAGGAATTCCAAAAAGAAGCAGAGAAAAGACTCAGAGAGATCTACATGTATGATGTGCTGAGAGCTGATAGATGTATCTCTGCAAACTCAATAGAGGCAAGAGTTCCCTTTGGTGACCTAGAGTTTGTAGATTACGTAATGGGAATTAATCCTGAAAAGAAATTAAATACATATAACAAGGGTAAATATCTTTTAAGAAAGGCCTTTGAAGGCGGAGAATATCTTCCTACTGACATCCTGTACAGAGAAAAAGCTGCTTTCAGTGACGCTGTTGGGCATTCACTAGTTGACTGTATCAAGGCATTCGCTGAAGAAAAATATTCTGATGAAGATGTGAAGAAAGCAAAAGAAAAATATGCTTACGGAACTCCGTTTACAAAAGAATCACTGCTGTACAGAGATATCTTTGAAGAATTTTTCCCTGGTAAGGCTGAGCTCATAAAAGACTTCTGGATGCCAAATAAAGAGTGGGAAGGATGTAATGTCGACGATCCTAGTGCAAGAGTGCTATCAAACTATGGTGACAGCGGAAAGTAACTCTTGACAAAGAAGTTGACTCTAAAGTATAATTACCCTATATAAATAAAGGCCATGAAGAGGAGAGTAACTTTAGGAAGTAGTTTAAGCGAGCCGGTTATGGTGTGAGTCCGGTAACGAAGCCTTTAGTGAAGAACACCTTGGAGCCGCCGTCTGAAAGTCTGAAAGGGTCAGTAGGAATGGACGTAATTGCCGCGTCAGAGCAAAAGGTATCGAGTGCTCGTGTAAGTATCTCCGTACTTTCTTGGATTTTATACTGGGAAAGCTGAGCTCTTTGCGTATACTCGCAAAGAGCTTTTTTATATGGAATGGAGGATTTATTATGGATATGAAAGATATTATAAAAAAAGTTAATTATTACGCCGGAGAATCAAAGAAAAGAGAGCTGACAGCAGAGGAAAAAATAGACAGACAGAAATACAGAGAGATGTACCTTGAAAGATTCAAGGCACAGGTAAAGGGTCACCTGGATAATATAAAAATAGTGGATGAGAATGAGCCGAAATATAAAAGCTGATATATAAAGCTCAGATTATGTAAATAACTATAAAAAACATAACTAAAGTCAGAAACACGACTACACTAAAAATGTATTGGAGGATATGATGGAAAAAACTTTAGTAAAGAAACTGTATAGAGAAACCGAAAGTTTTCTGGGAAAAGAAGTAGTTATCTCAGGATGGGTAAAAAAAATAAGGTCTCAAAAGAATTTCGGATTTATAGAAATAAATGACGGGTCTTTTTTTAAAGGAATTCAGGTAGTATTTGAAAGTGAACTTGGGAATTTTGAAGAAATATCAAAATCTTCTATTTCATCCACTCTTGTGATCAAAGGTAAACTCGTAGAATCTCAAGGAAAGGGCCAGACAATAGAGATACTTGCAACTGAAGTGGAAATTTTTCAGAAAGCAGACCTTGATTTTCCCCTTCAAAATAAGAGACACTCTTTTGAATTCTTGAGAACTATAGCTCATCTAAGACCTAGAACAAATACATTTTCCGCAGTATTCAGAGTGAGATCGGTATTAGCCTATGCAATACATAAGTTTTTCCAGGAGAGTGGCTTTGTATACGTGCATACTCCGATAATAACAGGAGCAGACTGTGAAGGTGCAGGAGAGATGTTCAGAGTCACTACTTTAGACCTTGATAATGTACCTAAAACTGAAAATGGTTCTATAGATGAGTCTAAGGACTTCTTCGGAAAAGAGACCAACCTAACTGTAAGTGGTCAGCTGAATGTGGAAACTTACTGTGCTGCGTTTAGAAATGTATATACTTTTGGACCAACCTTCAGAGCTGAAAACTCAAACACTTCAAGACACGCTTCTGAATTCTGGATGATCGAACCTGAGGTTGCTTTTGGAGATCTCGGAGTAAATATGGAGCTTGCAGAGGCCATGGTGAAATATATTATTAAGTATGTCATGGATGAATGCCCGGAAGAGATGGAGTTTTTTAACAGCTTCATAGAAAAAGGCCTGTTTGAAAAGCTGAACAATGTGCTGAACAATGATTTCGGAAGAGTTACTTATACAGAAGCCATGGATATTCTTGAAAACTGTGATAAGAAATTTGACTTCCCAGTGAAATGGGGAATAGATCTTCAAAGTGAGCATGAAAGATACCTGGCTGAAGAGCACTTTAAAAAGCCAATATTTGTAACGGATTATCCGAAGGATATAAAAGCTTTTTACATGAAAATGAATGAAGACGACAAAACTGTAAGGGCGATGGATCTTTTGGCTCCAGGTATCGGAGAGATTATAGGGGGATCACAGAGAGAAGATGATCTTTCTCTTCTAGAAAAAAGAATGGAAGAGATGAGTCTTGATAAGGACGATTATACTTTTTATACTGACCTCAGAAGATATGGGAGTTTTCCTCACTCAGGTTTTGGTCTAGGATTCGAGAGAATGATGATGTATATAACAGGAATGACCAATATAAGAGACGTAATTCCTTTCCCAAGAACACCTAAGAGTGCTGAATTTTAAAGAGAATAGTATAACAAAAGATGCCGGATGCCCGGCATCTTTTGTTATACAAAAATTTCATTTAACTTTAAAACCTGTTGCTATTTTATTTTGATATAAATTGATGAGCTATAATATAGGCTGTTTAATAAAAATACGGTTATTTTATATAAAAATATCTTGTAGACCTTAAATCATTGACTTGTTTCGAACATATTATTACTATAGTTTTACTTTTTAACTGGTTTTTGATATAATTTTTTAGAATGTCTTTGGAAAGGTGAAAATATATGTTTGGTTTTATATGGGTAGTGACAATGTTTCTTTTGGTTTTTTACCTTATGACAGGAACCAGTGAGAAAAAAATAAAAAGAAAAATAGACAGAACCCTTACCTTTCCTGGAGTATGGTACCGAGAGAAAGTAGTGGACTGGGAGTGGGAGTCAGAGGCACTGGCCTTTAACAAGGATATAAAAATAAGAGTAAAATATATAAAAAGTATTTATACAGGGGAAGATATGAGATACATTGTCATGACCCCGAGAGTGCTGAAGGATAAAAAATATCCATGTATATTTCTGCTGCATGGGATGAGAGACAGTGCAGATGACTGGCTGGAAAGAGCCAAAATCATAGAAAATTATGACGGGCTTTTAAACCACGGGAAAATAGGTGAAATGATTTTGATCATGCCTGATTCGGGGTATAATGGAGAGAGCTGGTATGCTGACTTCATAAAGAGAAAATCACACAGGTATGAAAGTTACTTTGTGAAAGAACTTCTTTCAGAAATAAGGAGGGAATACCCTGTGGGAAATTTTGGTATAGCAGGATTTTCAATGGGAGGTCACGGAGCCTTAAAAATTGCATTGAGAAATATAGAGGATTTTAAAGCCGCAGGAAGCTTCGCAGGAGCCATAAGTCTCATAAGGCTTGCAGTCAACCGGAGAGTAATGAGGGTGATAAGAATGCTCTATGTACCTCAGTTTATTTTCGGAGAAGGAGACGGGCGGCACTTTGTAGAGGTCTTTGGTTCCTGGGGGTATCAGATAATAAGGCAGGACCCCTATTCTCTGATAAAA
>NZ_JBFHGC010000089.1:0-6858 GCF_041583315.1 Ilyobacter sp.
AAAATCATCCAATTCATTATCTGCTCCATTAATCCCTGAAATTTCATCAATTTCAGAAACCTCGAAAACATATTGGTAATTAACCACCATATCTTTTAAGCCCAAGCCACAAATCTCCGCTTCACAAGCAAAACTATCTTCTAACTCGACTATTGAACTAATAATATTTCCATAATGAGAAATAAATTCTTCAAAATGGTCTTGTCTCTCCAATAGCAAACTATCCCTTTGTTCCTGCTGTTCTCTGTATTTTAGCAGCCTTGTTTCACCACCCCTTTTCTCGGGGTCAGGCTCTTTCCCAAGAGGTTTGGCAAATGCAACGGATATTTCAACTCGATAAATTTCATCGTCAACTATTTCATGCCAACGAGAGTATAAATTTTCGGAAAGTATATGCTTTGGTTTCCACTCTTCTCTATCGCCCTCAATAATTTGCCAAAAATCAGCAATTCTACCAGTGGCATGTTCAGAATTAATGAAACCCGCTATTTTTTCTTCAAGTGTATTTAAATTATCTTGTGATGCCCCAATAATAAAACCATCAGCTTCCTCTGATATTATTTCAATACCAAAAGATTCTATGTCAAATTGGGCATTAATAATATCTGGATTGATTTGAAGGAAAACTGGTGCTGTTGATTCTTCTATATTAGCCAGCCCCAATTCGGCTCTTTGTCTAACAGAACCTTCCCAATCTGATTTTATATTGGCTGTACTTTTTTGAAGATTGTCAAGTGACAATGAAAATATTGTAGGACAGGTATTTCCAAATAATACAGAGCATCAAAAAGCTGTCTCCGGTTTACCTTCTTACAATATAAAACCTAAGAAAAAAAATGAAAACCTGGAAGAGTTAAAAGCGGGAAGAATTTTTGAATTTTATATACCGGTTTCTCTTGCAGGGAATGTTGTAGGAGTTGTGGAGGTCTATGAAAAGAATAACCTTCTCACAAATGACCTGAAGTATTCAAATAGGATCATCTGGATTATTATAGCAATCAATATATTAGTTTTCTATTTTTTCCGTATGTATATTTTCTTATATGCAGATAAAAGACACAATGAAACTTTAAACAGGCTGAAGCAGACTCAAGAGGTGACAATATTTGCACTGGCACATCAGGCGGAGTTACGAGACTACAACACAGGATACCATATAATCAGGACATCAAAATACGTGCAGGTCATCGGAGAAAAACTAAAAGAGCTGCAAATAGATAAAAATTTTCTAAAAGATTATGATATGCATGACCTGGAAAATGCAGCACTCCTTCATGATATTGGTAAGGTCGGAGTCAGCGACAACATACTTAACAAACCAGGGAAACTAACTGCAGAAGAGTTTGAAGAGGTAAAAAAACACTGTGAGCATGGATACAAGACTCTGCTAATAGCAAAGGAAAAACTCGGATTTACTACTTTTCTGGATCTGGCACTGGATATAGTGAGATATCATCATGAGAAATGGGACGGTTCTGGCTATCCTATGGGCTTGAAAGGTAATGAAATACCTCTCCCAGCAAGAATAATGGCGCTGTCTGATGTATATGACGCCCTGAGAAGTGAGCGCCCTTACAAAAGAGAATTTTCCCATGAAGAATCAATGGAAATAATAATAAATGAAAGCAGAAAACATTTTGATCCTCTCATTGTAAAAATATTTTTGGAAAACCATAGAGAGTTCAAAAGAATTTTTAAAGAGTTGATAGATATTGATAACTCACAATAAGATTTTATAAGTTAAAGGCAGAGGATATCCTCTGCCTTTAATTTATAAAGTTACATAATAATAGATTGTATTCCCACTGCTGTCTATGTATACTCCCACAACTGTGATCTCCTCGGTTGCAGTAATGTCCAAATTGGTGGTACCATTACCGTTATTCTTAATCTCTAAAGAATAAGGATCTGATAGCAACCCATCTGAAAATATATAGTAAACTCCCGTAAAAGAAGCGTCTGATGTATTTTTAAACTGTACTTTATTTCCACCCCCATTAAAGGAAACGACACTGTCATCCGTTTCAACAGTAGAAACGTTAAAGTAATTTGTAAGATAGGCAGTAATACTATCTGTAGAAGATTCTTCATCAGAGGTATCGTCAGAAGTATCTGTACTTCCCTCTTCTTCCCAGACTTCATTTACTTCATCACCGGTATAGTTTCCGTCCTCTAAATTGGCGTATATATCTCCCGTATCATATAAGTAAAGCCATCCCCCTATATTACTCCTTGTGGTTACGACACTATTTATTTTATCAGTATTTTCAGAGGTTGGTGTATAGGGCATCACCGACCTGCTGTAAAAATCTGTAAACTTATATGTGTCATATACTATGTCCTCTAGATTTTCATTGTTTTCCAGGTCGGGATATTCTCCGGTCCTGGCCATGTAGATCCCTATAGAGGTTCTCAGGTTTGCCAGATTACCCTGTACATTGGCAACTTTGGCTTTGCTGTTGATCTCACTGAATTTAGGGAGTGCAATGGCTGATAAAAGACCTATCACAGCTATTGAAATCATCAACTCTATTATAGTAAAAGCTCTCTTCAAAATGATCTATCCCCCCACCTTTATGAATGATATACTCATAAAGGTTATAATCTTTTTTATAAATAAAAGCAACAGAATAATATATTATTCCCCATAAAAAAAAGGCCCACACGGGCCTTTTGGACAAGGGGGTAAGTATAAATAACTCCTCAAACCTCAGGAGTTTGAATGTAACGCCTCTTAAATCTCAAATATCATACTATATTAAGATTAAAATACAATTAACTTATTCTTTATACCCTATTTATTAAGAGATCCAAGAAATTAAGCCGGTTTTTTGGTAGTGCAATACCCCCTATACCATTTGATAAAATCATCATATTTGATGGGTTTTGTGAAGTAATATCCCTGGGCATAATCACAACTCATATTTTTTAAGATTTCAAGTGCTTCTTTAGTTTCTACACCTTCTGCCACCACTTCCATACCTAAAGTATGCACTATATCTATGGTTGAACCTATGAGTTCTCTGTTTTTTTTATTGGTTTCGATATCTCTTGTAAACATTCTGTCAATCTTTATCTTGTCAAAGGGAAGATTCTGCATGTAGGAAAGGGTGGAGTAGCCTGTCCCGTAGTCATCAAGCGAAAAATCAACCCCGATTTCTTTTAAGATTTTCATTGCAGAGGATGTTTTTCTAAAGTTCTCTACATTATCCCGCTCCAAAATTTCCAGTTCCAGTTTATGAAGAGGAAGTTGATTTTTTTTGTAGTTATCTATATATCTTATGATCTTTGAATTTTCAAGAATTTTTAATGGAATATTAACAGAGATATTTATATTTATATTTTCGCTCTGCATATTTTTAATTTCTGATAAAGATGTTTTCAGAACCCATTTAGTGACTTTACTTATCATAGCTGTCTTTTCTATATAAGGTATGAAGGCATCTGGAGGTATTAATCCTTTCTCCGGATGATTCCATCTTATTAGGGCTTCTACTCCTTCTACTTCCCCGGAGCTGAGGTTGATTTTCGGGTGATAGCAAAGAAAAAATTCTCTATTGTTTATAGCTCTCGGAATCTCCAGTGAAAGGTCAAAATTCTTATTTGATTTTTTACTTAATTCAGGAGAGTATTCCTCATAAAATTTTAGATTTTTTTTAGCCGATCTTCTGGCTGTTTCTGCATTCTGAAAAATTTGCATATTACTTTCACTGCACCGGCTTATACCTATAAAGGAACTTGGGAAATATTCCATTTCCTTTCTCTTTATAGAGTTATAGATTCTCTTGTAAGTATTTTTAAAACAATCTTTTATTTCTGATCCTGAAAAAACAACTGCAAACTTATCATCTTCAAGATGAAACACATTTTGCCTGTTATTTTTTTTATCTGCCTTATTAAAAACTTCCACAAGAATAACGGATATTTTCTTTATAAAATCTGTGGCATAATCTATTCCGAAGTTTTCTATCATTTTGGGATACTCTTCAAACTTTATAACTGCCACACGGTCTTCAGGATCATATTTTATAGATCTATTTTCAAAATATTTTTTATTTGGAAGCTGAGTTACAGAATTGTACAGGGTAATAGAACTTAATCGGTCAATTATATTTAAAAGATACCTTATAACTATCCCTGAAACATATCCTGTGCATATATAGTAAAATAATCTAAATAGCCAGCTAGATCTGTCCTGCATGAGCATTGTAGCTGTATCAGCAGGCATAAAAGGTCCTAGGAATCCACCACCTGTCGCTCCTAAAAAAGCTCCCCCCAAAGGCCCGAAAACGAATCCTCCTACAATGATTACTGAAAGCTCTAGATATACATATGAATTTTTTGTTCCGCCTAAATCGTAAATCAGAAAAGCAATCAGCAGCTGTATCGATATTATGAGAGTCATGAGCAAAAATTTTCTTACAAGACTGGTCTTTTTCCAAGTTATTATTTTTTCTATTACAGCTATTATATCCATAAGAATATCACCTCACATATATATTATATAGTATAAAACATTATATACAAAGAGAAGTATTTATATGTGATAAAAATATTCAATCTCTGTTTTATAAAAGGATTGCACGGATTTTTACAGTATTTAATTTTAAGGAAAAAGAAAAATTTTATCGGTAAAAGGAGGCTCTATGAACTGGTATTTAAAGGCATTTAAAAATTATGCTGTTTTTGGAGGGCGGGCACAGAGAAAAGAGTACTGGTACTTTGTACTGTTCAATATAATATTCAGCATCCTGTTGACCGCTGTGGATTCCATGGCGGGAACTCTTGATTCCAGTACCGATGCAGGACTTTTCGGGGGTATCTATGCCCTGGTTGTTTTTGTCCCTAGCATCGCAGTGGCAGTGAGAAGGCTTCATGATGTGGATAAATCAGCGTGGTGGATGCTCATAGGGATAGTACCTGTCATAGGTGTTATCATATTATTTATATTCATGGTGAAGGATGGGGACTACAACGAAAACAGGTACGGTAAGAACCCAAAATTATATTAGTATAAATCTGTTTCACAGGCCCCTATAGGGGCCTGTTTTTTATATATTTTTTCCTTACTTATTATATATACAATATATTAGTTAAATATATATTTTTACTTTTGCATATTGACCTCATAATGTGTATATGTTATACTTTCCCATGGTTTATTCGGAGTAGACCATGTATCTTATTGAAAATAAGGAGTAATGTCCAATGAGTGTTATTTTATTGATTAAGCATCTTTCCAACTGGACAGCATTAAGAGGCTTTAGAAAAATTCTTGTAATTTTGGCTATACTTATTTTGCAGGCAGGTGTTTACACATTGGTTTACAGGACAGGAGGGATAAAGTACTCTTATTCTCATATGATGTATCTTGTGATAATAATAAGTTCTTTCTTCTTCGGGCCTATAGGGGGAACTATTTTCGGTATCTCCGGTGGTTTTATTTTGGGACCTTATATGCCTATGAATACTGCTACAATGGAAATGCAGCTTCCCTCTAATTATATATACAGAATATTTTTCTTTACACTAGTGGGAGTTTTATCCGGTTTTATAAGCCATTATCTTATAAACCTTCTCAAAAGAGTGGAAAAAAATTCTTTTTACAGTCAGACAACCGGTTTACCAAACAGAAAATATTTTGAAAATATAGAGTTCAACGAAAATAGATATTCACACCCGCACCTGATACTGATCGACCTGAAAAACTATTATAAGGCTGCGGAAGATTTGGGCTATGATTTTTTCACAGAGATGATAATAGCTTTTAAGCATTCATTTAATCGTCTGATAGATAGAAATGATTCTATGAAACTATTTCATTTCGATTCAAGTACCTTTGCAGTCCTGCTCTATGAGAAGGATCATAAAAAATCTGTTGACCTATTTCTCCGGTTTTTCGAAAACCCGGTGAAAATAAGAAAAATTGATTTCTATCCCTCTGCTTCTATAGGTGTCTCTACTTATGACGGCGATATTTTAAGATTTATAAGAGAAGCACAAATTGCAAAAGAGTTGGCAGCACAAAACTTAAAGCATTATTCAGTATTTACTCCTGAAATGTCAAAGGAATCTTCTGCAAATTTAAGTCTAATAAATGATATCCCAAGAGCCTTAAAGAAAAATGAGTTTTTCCTGTGTTATCAGCCTAAGATAAACCTGTCAAACGGCGAAATAAAGGGAGTAGAGGCTCTTATCAGATGGAATCACCCTAAGCATGGTTTAGTTCCTCCCAATGACTTTATAGAGTATACAGAGACAACTACTTTTATATCTGATATCACCCGTTGGGTTATCAATACCTCCTTAGATACACTAAGCCTTATGGAAAATTTAAATGTAAATATGAGTATAGCCGTTAATATCCCCTTAAAACTTTTGGAACATAACAAGTTTTTTTATTTTCTGGATGATTTAAAATCTTCTGGAAAACCTTTGGATAAAATAGAGTTTGAAATAATAGAGAGGGATCTGGTAAAAGACTTTGAAGCTACCGCTTCAATGATCTTACGGTACAAGGCACTGGGAATTAAATTTTCATTAGATGATTTTGGTACAGGTTATTCTACCTTGTCATACCTTCAGCAACTTCCATTGGATAAGATAAAATTAGACAGAATATTTATAAAAAGCCTTAAAAATAATAAGAAAGACAGTGATATAGTAAAATCTTCCATTGATATTGCACATATTCTCAACCTGAAAGTCGTGGCAGAAGGTGTAGAGGACAAGGAATCCCTGGATATTTTAAAAGAGATGGGCTGCGACTATGCCCAGGGATATTATTTCAGCAGACCTGTTGTATATGACGAATTTGTAAAATGGTATGAAAAATACAGCCTTACTTTATGATTAATA
>NZ_JBFHGC010000090.1:0-6847 GCF_041583315.1 Ilyobacter sp.
CAAGATTTACCTTTGGTGTAATGGAACTCCAGCAGGGAATAGATTTCTTAATACTGATCATAGGTATCTATGCTCTAGGAGAGGTATTTAAGAGTTTCAAATCTATAAATGAAGGTCAGAAAAAAATGCAGACCAAATTTGGTAAAATTTGGTTTACCAAGGAAGACTGGAAAAGATGTCTCTGGCCAATACTGAGAAGTACTCCTTTAGGATTCTTTGTAGGTGCTCTTCCTGGTGCTGGTGGAACAATGGCATCTCTTATGGCATACAACAATGAAAAACAGCTTTCTAAAAATCCTGATGATTATGGTAAGGGAGAAATAGTAGGACTAGCTGCACCAGAGGCTGCAAACAATGCGGCGTCAGTAGGAGCATTGATCCCTATGATGACTCTTGGAATTCCTGGATCAGGAACGACAGCGGTAATGATGGGAGCACTTCTCATGCTTGGACTTCAGCCTGGACCTATGCTGTTTACTCAGCATCCTGATATAGCCTGGGGACTTATTGCTAGTATGTTTATCGGTAATATAGTACTTGCAATAGTAAATATACCTTTGGCTGGAGTGCTTGTAAGAGTACTGGCTATACCTCCAAAGATTCTTTATCCTATAGTTTTAGGACTTGCATTTATAGGTACCTATGCTGTTGGAAACAGTGCAATGGATTTCTACCTGTTAGTTATATTCGGAGTTATGGGACTATTTATGGCAAAGGCCAACGTACCAACTGCACCTATGATACTAGGAGTAATAGTAGGTGGAACAATGGAGCAGTCTTTCAGACAGGCACTTACTCTTTCTAATGGTAAATCTGAGATATTCTTCAGATCACCAATATCTATAACTTTGATAGTGTTGACTGTTTTATCAGTTGTGTTCCCTCTTATAAAGCAAATGTTCAGAAAAAAACAACTGGCAAGTGCTTAATGAAAGCTCAAATTTAGAGGTTACTCTAAAGAATTGAAATTAGTATAAGGATAAAAGGGGTGAAGGAATGAAAAAACTTTCAATGGATCTAGAAGAAGAATTATATTCAGAAATGAAAAAAATATGTAGATATTTAGATGAGCCAATAGATGATTTTATTGCTGCTGCAATAGAAAAACATTTGGAAGAAAAAATGGAATTAGTGGATTCTGAAGAGATGGACAGAGTTTTGAAAGAACTTCAGGGTCAGGGCGAAGATGAATGGATGTAAGTTTTTAATAGAAATTTAGAGGTCTTCTCTCTCAGTTAAACTGAGAGAGAAGACTAATTTATTGCCTGGATAGCTGAGTTGAAAAAATGGAAGTCAATTTTTTTTGAAAAGTTACCAAATTAAAAGTAAGACAGAGTCTGTCTTTATGTAATAGTTATTTTCAGATAGTTTGCAGGTTAGCAGAGTGGAAATGTTTTAAAGGCTGTCTTGAGTAGACCTTATATATTTAAGAAAGCCCTTATTCATTATGTAGAGTTTTCGTAAAATATTACTATTATTTAATACAGTGATTTTTGAAATTCTTGAATCTATTTGTACGAAAGATTTATTTGATGAAAAATAGATCTTAATGTTGACACACAGGAAAAGGTGCGTTATAATTGTACAAGATAGATCCAAAAGGAACGCTTGTTGTGTGGCCTTTTGTGAATCCATTTAAAAATCACATATGTTTATTGGTAATTTTTAGGGATGACTACAGTTAAGCTCTAACAGGCCAATGCAAAGAATTTGATCTTTGTATTGGCCTGTTTTTATTTTCAGAAAAATTGTTTAATGAAATAAAAATTATAAAATTTACACCAGTTCTTAAAATCCTTTAATATATGGGATTAACGTTGACAAAGATAGTAAAAGGATGTAAGATATTCGGGAACAAATACTGTATACAGTATTTGTTATGGGTGATTTTGTATACAGTATTCTAAATAAATATTGAGGTGATTCTTTTGAAAAAGTTAAAAATAACTGAGACTGCTCTCAGAGACGGGCACCAGTCCCTAATAGCCACAAGGCTTAAGACTGAAGAGATTCTTCCTATCCTGGAAAAAATGGATCAAGCCGGATACTATTCCCTAGAAGTCTGGGGTGGGGCTACATTTGATGCCTGTATAAGATTTCTCAATGAAGATCCTTGGGAAAGACTGAGAGAGATGAGAAAAAGAGTCAAAAATACAAAACTTCAGATGCTGCTTCGTGGTCAGAACCTTTTAGGATACAGACATTATGCAGATGATGTAGTTGATAAATTTATAGAGAAATCTCTGGAAAACGGGATAGATATTATAAGAGTTTTTGACGCATTAAACGACTACAGAAACCTTGAAACTTCAATCAAGTCAATCATAAAATATAATGGACACTGTCAAGGGTGTATAGCCTATACAACAAGTGAAGTTCATACTATAGATTATTTTGTAGGGAAAGTAAAAGAACTTGAAAAATTAGGAGCACATTCAATATGTATAAAAGATATGGCTGGAATACTTCTTCCAAACGTAGCCTATGACCTTATAAAAAGGCTGAAATCTGTAACAGATCTACCGATAGAACTGCATACTCACTGTACAAGCGGAATAGCATCAATGCTTTATATGAGAGCTATAGAGGCTGGAGTAGATATAATCGATACAGGTATATCTCCTTTTTCCGGAGGTACAGCACAACCTGCAACAGAAGTATTTGCACATGTTTTAAAGGGAAGTGAGAGAGATCCTGAGTTAAATCTTGCCATTCTTTCTGAAATAGCAGACTATTTTAAGCCTATAAAAGAAAAATACAGATCAGAAGGGATATTAAACCCAAAGGTAATGGATGTAGAACCAAAAACCCTTACATACCAGGTTCCAGGAGGAATGCTTTCAAACCTTCTTTCACAATTAGAAGGGCAGGGGGCATCTGATAGATATGAAGAGGTTCTTGAAGAAGTTCCTAGAGTCAGAAAAGACCTTGGATTCCCACCATTAGTTACACCTCTTTCTCAAATGGTTGGTACACAGGCAGTGTTTAATGTACTTGTAGGAGAAAGATACAAGTTTATCCCTAAAGAGATAAAAGAATATGTAAGAGGTAAATACGGGCAGTCTCCTGCACCTATTAGCCAGGAAATAAGAGGAAAAATAATAGGTGACGAGCAGCCTATAACCCACAGACCTGCAGATGATATCGCTCCCGAATTTGAAAAACTCAAAGCCGAGATAGGGAATCTGGCTCAAAGTGACGAGGATATCCTCATGTATGCTCTATTCCCAGAAAATGCAAAAGAATTTTTAAATAAAAGAGCTGAAGAGTTAGAAGAAGAAAATGAATACATAATGACGGTTTTTGTATAACTTAAATAAATAATTTGCTGCTAAAAAAAATTGACTCATATATTGAAAGGAGAAAAATAATGATTGGAATTTGCGGAAATGAAAAAACTTCAGATGCATTGGTTACAGTTGATCTGAATACCGTAGGAATCAGTGTTGAAGTAATTTCAAAATTAAAAGGTATGTTCGGAGACTTAATGGAAAAATCGGTAATGGAGGCTCTTGCAGAGATGGAAACAGAAAATGCAAAGGTAACTGTACAAGATTTTGGAGCATTAGATTTTATAATCAAAGCTAGAACAAAAACAGCAGTAAGAAGAGCAAAGGCTGCTGCAGGAGGTGTAAAATAATGAAAAAACTGAGAAGAACTATGTTGTTTGCTCCTGCAAGTAACCCTAAAATGTTATTTAGCACTGCCATCTACAAACCAGACTGTATCCTGTTTGATCTGGAAGACGCAGTAAGATATGATGAAAAAGATGCTGCAAGAGACCTTCTTGTAGAAGCATTTAAAACTATAGATTATGGAAAGTGTGAAGTGTTTGTAAGAACTAATCCACTTAGAACACCGACAGGAGAAAAAGCACCTTTTGGAGAGCTAGATATAAGAGCTCTTGTACCTGCAGGAATGAGAAGAATGAGACTTCCTATGTGTGAAAAACCTGAGCACATACATGAGCTGACAGCATTACTAGACGAAGTGGAAAAAGAGCACGGAATCGAACCTGGATCTGTAAAGATACAGGCATCTTTAGAAACTCCCTTAGGAGTTATGAATGCTTTGGCTATAGCACAGTCATCTGACAGAGTAGTTACGATCTCTTTTGGAGCCGAGGATTTCACAAGAACTCTCGGAACAGACAGAACAAAGGCAGCAACAGAACTTTTTTATGCTAGATCACAGGTAGTAATGGCTGCAGCAGTGGCTGGTGTAGATGCTATAGATACTGTATGGGCAGATGTATCAGACATGGACGGATTTATAAAAGAAGTAGAGTCGGCAAAAAATCTTGGATTTGCAGGTAAGTCATGTATTCACCCTTCACAAGTGAAAGAGGTTCATAATATTTTTACTCCGTCTATGGAAGAAGTAGAGAAATCTATGGCAATCCTAAAAGCAGCAGCAGAAGCTAATATTCAAGATGGTGGAGTAATTACAGTAAATGGAAAAATGGTTGATATTCCGGTAATCGCTAAAGCTGAAAGAGTAGTTTCTTTAGCTAAGGGTGCAGGACTAATCAAATAATTCAGGAGGGAAATAAAAAGATGGAATTAAAGACATTAGTTAATAAATTGGGAAGAGAGATGCCAAGTTTTATTGAAGGTTATGGTGAAGTTAAACCATACTCCGGACCATTTGCTACAGAAGCATCTGGAAGAAAATATTCTCCATCAAAATCTTCTTCAAGACCTGGAGACGTAAAATTATTAGGTGGTATAAAAGAAGCTTTAGAAAAAGTTCAAATAAAAGACGGAATGACAATATCTTTTCACCATCATTTGAGAAACGGAGACTATGTACTAAACATGGTTATGGAAGAGATTGCAGCTATGGGGATAAAAGATATAACAATTTGTTCATCATCTTTGACATCTGCTCATGAGCCATTAATTGATCATATAAAAAACGGCGTAGTAACTGGACTTCATACTTCAGGATTAAGAGGTAAGATAGCTAAAGAGGTCGCCACAAACAATATTCTTGGAAAGCCGGTAGTATTTAGAACTCACGGCGGAAGAGCTAGAGCTATAGAAGCCGGAGAGGTAAAGATCGACGTGGCATTCATAGCTGCCCCAGCATGTGACCCTATGGGGAACATGAATGGAAAACAAGGAAAGGCTGCCTTTGGTGCTATGGGATATCCTATGGTAGATGCAGCATATGCCAATAAAGTAGTAGCTATCACAGATAACCTTGTGCCATTTCCACTAGAAAAAATATCTATCTCAATGGCTGACGTAGACTATGTGGTAGAGGTTGAATCAATAGGTGACCCGGAAAAAATAGCTACAGGAGCAACAAGAGTAACTAAAAATCCGATGGATCTACTTATTGCTGAAAACGCTGCTAAGGTACTGATTGCATCAGGACTTGTAAAAGAAGGATTTTCTTTTCAGGCTGGTTCCGGAGGAGCTTCCCTTGCAGTTTGTAAATTTATAAGAGAATACATGGAAAAAAATGAAATAAAAGGATCTTTTGCAGCTGGAGGAATTACAGCTTACCTTGTAGAACTTCTTGAAGCAGGATTGTTCAATGCACTGCTTGATACCCAGACTTTCGACGGAGCTGCAGCAGATTCATTTAACAGAAATCCGAATCATATAGAAATGTCAGCTTCTATGTATGCAAACCCTCACAATAAATCTTGTTCTGCTCACCAGTTAGATATGATGATACTATCTGCTACAGAGATCGATACAGATTTCAACTTAAACTCAATGACAGGTTCTACAGGAATGATCATGGGTGCTCAAGGCGGAGCTCCTGATACTGCAGCAGGTGCAAAGCTGACAGTGTGTGTAGCACCAACAATGAGAAAGAGAATACCAATTTTACTGGATAAAGTAACAAATGTAGTAACTCCAGGAGAAACAGTAGATGTACTGGTAACTGAAAGAGGAACATGCGTGAACCCTCTGAGAACGGACCTTATAGAAAAGTTTACTGAAGCAGGAATAGAGCTAATGTCTATAGAGGAATTAAAAGCTGAGGTTGAAAAACTAACAGGAGTTCCAAAAAGAATTCAATATGAGGATACAGTAGTGGGAATCATAGAATACAGAGACGGAACTGTAACAGATGTAATAAGACAAGTAAAAAAATAAATAGGGGGAGCATTTGCTCCCTTATTTATTCACTAAAGCTATTGTTAAATATTCAGTGATTTTTTTTGATTTAAAAAAAATGAAGAAGGGAGGACAAAATGAATATTACAGAACTTATGGGAATGTTTTCTAATCCGGAGACCATCAAAAGCCTGAATATGGGAGACAAGATGATGGGTGTAGTTGTAACTGTAATTCTAGGTATGGGAATAACAATTACGGCACTCATATTCATACAATTTCTTATAGGAATGATGACAAAACTTTTGGCTGAAAAACCAAAATCGGAAGCGGCAGTGGAAACATCTCAAAAAACTCCTTTGAAACCAGATGTCAACGATCCGGAACTTATGGCTGCAATTTCTGCTGCAGTGGCTGCAAAGATGGGGATCTCTCCAAAGAGTATTGTGAAAACAGTTGTTGAGAAAAGATAGAATCTGATTTTTTAGCTTAATAATCTTATAAGAAATTTTACAGGAGGATAAAAATGAAAACTTTTAAAGTTGTTGTCAATGGAAACGAATATGAAGTAGGAGTAGAAGAGGTAGGGGCAGTAGCATCTGCACCAAGAGCATCTGCACCAGTAGCACCAAAACCAGCAACGCCTACGCCGGCACCAGTAGCACCGAAACCAGTAACTACTGCAGCAGGGGCAGGAGCAGGAGTAAACACAGTAACTGCACCTATGCCTGGAACAATAATCAATGTGGGAGTCCACGCAGGAGCGAAAG